>JAITIZ010000445.1 GCA_031279215.1 Planctomycetaceae bacterium | reverse complement strand
TCGGAATCTGTGCCTCCAGCAACCGGATTTTCAAGCGTTTTGATAGTACGTCCCAACGCATCATAAAACATATTCGTAACAATTCCTTTTGGATTGATTGTACTTTCTAGTTGCCCAGTAGTTGCGGAATAATCATACTTTGTAACAAGATAATTTCCGGTTGAATTTGCTGGTGCGGTGCCGGGTCTTGTTGGTTTTGCGGCGTTTGTCCAGATTGTTGCGCCGCTACCATAATCTGCCTGAATAATTTGTCGTCCCGCTTTATCGTGCCATAAATAAATTGTTCGACATATAAAGTTTGTTCCGTTTTCGTTGATACTTGTTGTTTCGTTAGGATTCAATGTTAATGTTTCTTGTGCAATAATATTGCCTAAAACATTATATTCCTGCCGTTGAATTGACTTGACAACCGTACCGCTTAATGTTCTTGTTTCATAATTTCGACCAAGAGCATCATAAATATTTTCAATTGTTGTATTATCATTTGTCGTTGAAATACGTTGTCCGGCAAGATTATATTGGTAGGTTGTTTCGTCAAAAGAATTAGAAACATTATTATACTCTTCACTTTTCCAGAGTTGCCCCTGAATATCATACGAACTTCGGGTATGTGAAAATTTTCCCGTTGTATTCGCGGCAAAATTCGGTGTTGTTGCAACATTATTCCAGTCGGGTTCTGTTTCGAATTGCGCAACATCAACAACGTTACCGCGCCAATCGTAATCTTGTACCGAGTATGCAATGATGGAAAAGTCTCTGATTGTTAATTTGTTAGGATTCATGGTCATTAATTTAATTTATTTTTGAACAATTTTATCATTTTTTGAATATTATAGAAACGATAATCCGCTTCATTTCTGGTAGCACTGCTTAAAATTTCTCCCAAATCATATTATCGTATCGATAATTTTAAGTCATTTCTAATCTTATGGACAAGCGCAGTCATTTCTAATTTATTGGACAAGTTCCTCTGGAAGTATGATTTTACATGCCAATCCATGTGGATGAACATTCCAAACATGTTCACACCAGGTACCTATCGAAAATGTTGTACCGAATTGAAAATAATTATCAAATTTATTTTGCTCCTCTTGTCCCAATTCTATACCATCTTCATCATCTGATAAAATATAATGTTCAATTTTTCCATTTTTATTGGAAAAAAAAGGAAAAAAAGTAACATTTTTATTATGACAACAATTATGCAAAATACAAGAATTATAACTGTGATGTGTTTCAATAATCCGATTACCCAAAATTGTACCAGCATAAGTGGGATAGTACTCTCCGATTCGTGGAAATCTCGGTGAAACAAATTCTATCGCATTCCATGAGAAAAAACTTGTTAGCATCTGAATATCTGTATCTGAGCAACAAAAGATTATTTTTTTCTTTTCAAGTTCATCAATTGCCGATTTCCATTCATTTAAAGAAATTGTCTGTTTAGGATATATATCATATCTATCATTTGTCAATGATAAACTATCCTCAAGACAAATTTGTGCGCCTTTAATAAGGTGTTGTTGCATACATGCATTATCATATGTAAATAGGGCATACAAAATGCAAAATTGAGCATAAGTCAACTTTAATTCTAAACGAATCTGCCAGAACCAATCAGCCCATTTTGGGGAAAATGATTGCTCATTCATATTAATATAACGAAAAAAATGTAATTGATCTTTGATTAGGAATATTTTATTCTGGAAATTGAACCAACACATTAAATGTCTTAAAAATAAAGTATTTTTGATGTAATAATATCAACAAGTAATTGTTTCATAACTGGTTTTTCGAATTTTTTTGTTCTTATACTGTAAGTACCAAAACTGAAAAAATGTTATGAAATTATTTGTGGTCTAAACATATAACAATACACAATTTTTGAAAACTTTTTAATAGATACGAAAAATATTTCATTGAATATTGCAAGGCATTTTTTTATTAACTTCCCAAAACATTTCCTCGCAACAAGGACAACATATTATAGTAGCAAGAAGTCCTCCATTCCAATCGTATATGTTTTGATGTATTCCGCCAGGACAATTGGAATTATAAGTTTTTGTTTCGGGACCAGGATCTTGGTTTCTTCCAAATCTCTGCTCAAGATATTTGTCTGCTGCTTTTTTGTCATCAAATTTATAATTACCAGGAACACATTCAGATAAATCAGGATATTTTGTAGCACACGTTTCAGGACAATCATCATCGTCATCTGGAGTATCTGGTGTTTGTGGATTAGGTATTGGTCCTGGGATAGGAGATGTTGGTCCTGGTTTAGGTGATGAAATTGGTTCTGGTTTTGTTACAGGTGGTTGTTTTGGACCTGTTTGAGGATAATTTCCGCGTAAGGGAGGAAAATTAGGGTTTGATCTTATTGGCGGAGTAGGACGAGTAATGACAATTGGGCGAGGTGTTATTATTGGGGGTAAAGTAGTTATAATTATTTGAAATCCCTCACTATCATAATAAACGGCTGGCATATTCTGAACATATCGATAGAAATTTTCATCATACGACCAATACTCAATCGGATCCCTATTTACAAATCGTCCCAATTCTACATGATAATACCTATTTCGATACAACATCAATCCCGTTTCAATATCTAACACTTGTCCGGTAAATGCTCGGTTCCAATTAAATTCCGTTCCATTTTTCACCGTAAAATTAGTATCGAAAACATTGTGTTTTCCGAAAGCGTCGTAAGCGTAACGTTCCTGAATATTGCCCGAAGCATTGCAAATTGCCACAACATTCCAGTTTGGGTCGGCGAGAGAATATAATCGTTCACTGCCTTTTTCACGCAACACTAGATCATCAATATAAC
>JAITIZ010000442.1 GCA_031279215.1 Planctomycetaceae bacterium | reverse complement strand
TATCAGTGGAATTTTTATTTTTTATCTTAGCCCCGCTAGGGGCGTTAGTATTATAGCCCGCCCCAACGGGGTGGGTTTAAGTTCCCCCTCCCATCCCAACGCCCTGAAAGGGCAACGGGAAGATGATTAAAGAACGAACCGTTTAAAATTTCCTATCGCCCTTTCAGGGCTTATTAATTAGGGGTGATTTGTTACCCGCCCCGCAGGGGCGGGCTATAATACTAACACCCCTATCGGGGCTAATATAAAAAATAAAAATTCCACTGATATGTTACAAAACAACCAATTTATAACAGGATTGAGTATATTAGTTTTCCCCTCTCAATTCTTAACACCCTGCTCTTCCTTCTCCGCTACACCCTGCTCTTCCTTCTCCGCTACACCCTGCTCTTCCCTCTCCGCTACACTCTGCTCTTCCCTCTCCGCTACACTCTGCTCTTCCCTCTCCGCTACACTCTGCTCTTCCCTCTCCGCTACTCTCTGCTCTTCCCTCTCCGCTACACTCTGCTCTTCCCTCTCCGCTACACCCTGCTCTTCTCTTTCCGCTACACCCTGCTCTTCTCTCCGCTACACCCTGCTCTTTCCCTCTCTGCTCTTAACTTTCCACTATCAATTCTCTGTTATCAACTACGATACTATGTTGCCAAGTTGTTTTGATGTGGTAAAATAATGATGTTATCTTATCAAGTTAAACAAGGTTCTATCGTTGTTTTTCCACATTTTTCCATTTCATAACGAGGTTTACGAGTGTCTGGTACTGCCATTATCGGTCTCCAATGGGGGGATGAAGCCAAAGGTAAAATTGTTGATCTGCTCACCGAACAACACGAAATTGTAGTTCGTTATCAAGGCGGAGCTAATGCTGGTCATACTGTTGTTGTTAACGGAGAAAAATTCAAACTATCGTTAATTCCAAGCGGTATTTTTCGTCCTCATGTTCAATGTGTTATTGCCAGCGGGGTTGTTCTAAACCCTGCTGCCCTTCTTCAGGAAATGAACTCCCTTCTTAAACAAGGAACCCAAATCGGTAGTAATCTCCTTATCAGTGATCGAGCTCATGTTATTTTTCCATGGCATAATATTGCCGACCGCATGTTTAACAACATCGGAGGCGGTGAACCCATCGGAACAACCTTGCGAGGGATTGGTCCTTGTTATGAAGATAAAGTGGGACGAGCTTTAGCAATTCGGGTTGGCGATCTTTATAAACCGGATTTCAAAGAAAAAGTTAAACATATTGTCGGAGTTAAGAACCAATTGTTTTTGGGATTGACCAATAATTGTGATAATACAATGAGAATTTCCGGTTTAGATGTAGAGTTAGATGCGGAATCGATTTACAAAGAATATTTTGATTATGCCGAACAACTTCAACCTTATATTGCCGATACAACAAATTATCTTCTTGACGCGGTGGATGCTGATAAACGTATTCTTTTCGAAGGAGCCCAAGGTACCTTGTTGGATATTGATCACGGAACCTTTCCCTACGTAACAAGCAGTAATAGCAGTAGTACAGGTATTTCCAGCGGAAGCGGTGTACCGTTTCATTTTCTCAAAAAAATTATTGGAATTGCCAAAGCGTACACAACTCGTGTTGGCGGCGGTCCCTGTCCGACGGAACAAAACAACGATATTGGTAAGCGAATCCGTGATTGCGGCAATGAATACGGCACTGTAACAAAACGTCCGCGCCGTTGTGGGTGGTTTGATGCGGTGGCTGTTCGTTATTCGGCAAGACTAAGCGGTGTTGATACGCTTGCGATCATGCTTTTAGATGTGTTGAGCGGGTTTGAGTTCCTGCAAATTTGTACGGCTTATGAAATTGACGGACAACGTATCGAATATTTTCCAAGTAATATTGATACCTTACGAAAGGCTGTTCCTATTTACGAAACATTACCCGGTTGGAAAGAAGAAATCACAACAATCACAAAATATGAGGCTCTTCCGGTCAATGCAAAATATTACATCAAACGAATTGCCGAACTGATTGGTAAACCTGTTGAAATTGTTTCTGTGGGACCGGATCGGCTTCAAACAATTTTTTTGTAATCGTCTTTCTTCTGTATCACAGAGAATTTTTGTAATATTTCAGTGTGCTATAATCCTATTATTCTTTCAAGGCGAATTTATCTTACAAGATATTTGTAGTACAAGAGAGTTGTTTTATGCGTTTTCTTTGTCAAACGTTTTTTCGGACAATATTAAGAGTTGTCCTATTTTTGGTAACACTGGAATTGTCGGCGGTTGCTTCAACCGGCGAAGGAGTAGAAGCGTTTCGGAAAGGCGATTACCAAAAAGCCGCCAAAGAATTTGCTGATGCCGAACAAAAATCACCCAATGATTTACGAATTATTTTCAATTACGGAGCGGCGCTTGCGGCTTCGGGAAGACTTGAGGAAGCGGTTCAAACTCTTCGGAAATCGGCGGTGGCCAAAGATACGGATATTGCGTCGAAATCGCTCACACTTCTAGGAAATCTTGCGGTTACCCGCACGAAACAACTCCTCTCCGAAAAACCCGAAGAAACTCCGCCCGAACAACGCCGAAATATTTTGGATCAATTACTTGCGGCAGAAAAATATTACACGGAATCCCTTCTTGTAGAACCGTCAGAGACTGTCCGAATGAATCTTGAACAGATTCGGGCATGGAAAAACAAAATTCAGGCGGAATGGGATTCTTTTGACCGTTCGCAAAAACGTTCCGGCGATATTACTAAACGATTACAATGGTTTGAAGATTGGGAAAGAACAATCAATAATTCAATCCGCCAAACTAACGAAATTCCCGATTCACCGAAAAAATTTCAGACATTTTATGAAACAGCCCGCGAACAAAACAAATTAACAGAAGAAATATCCGTTTTGCAAAACGATTTGCAACAGATATTGAAACAAAAGTCGGCTGATAACGAAATATCGGAACAAGAACATCAGGGAATTGAAACGATTGTCCGTGAATTGGAACGGATTCACGATTTAACGGGAGGAGTTGGTGAATTGCTTCGCAAGTTTCAGGGGGATAAGGCGTTGGGAGTTGCTTGCGAGGCGGCAGATCTTATGAACCGGATTCGGTTGAACCTATCGCCGTTTGAAGTTATTGTTCAGGAAGCGGAAAAGAAACAGGCAACTCTTTGTAATATCAATCCGGCAAACAAAAATAAACAAACAGAAACTCCCGATATAACAGAACAAATAAAGGAAGAACAATTAGTTGCTTATTGGATGCCGTTGATGGTTTTCCGGGCAAAACATGGTTTGCAGGAGATGGAAGCCGGTCATGTTACCGATCCCAATCAACCCGAAAAAATGAAGGCTCTTCGTGAATCAATGAATTTAGCGGTACAGTATGGACCGGAAATACAAACACTTGCGGAGGATTCGTCCCAATTACTTACCGAAAATAAATCCGAAGAAGCGTTTCCAAAACAAAATAAAGTACTTGAACTTCTCCGTGAAATTCTAAAACCGTTACAGCAGAATCAAAACCAACAGAATCAAGACCAACAGAATCAAAACCAGCAGAATCAAAACCAACAGAATCAAAACCAACAAAATCAAGACCAACAGAATCAGTCGCAAGAAGGACAACAAAACAATCAAAAACAACAAGATCAGGAACAACAACAACAACAAAACCAAAAAACAACCCAATCCGATAAACAAAACACAACAGAATCAAAACCGGAACAACAGAAAAACGATTTAACATCTCAGCAAAAGAATGAGGAAATTGAAAAAGCAGAACGAATGCTCCGGCAAGTTAAACGTCGTCAACAGGAAGCCAATGAAAAACGTGAAAAATTACGGGCTTTACTCTTACAAGCGACTCCGGTAGAAAAAGATTGGTAAAATTCTGCTTGCGGCACTTATAATTATTTCGTAATTATTCAGTAACGTTTTTATTTTTCCTTCTTAACCCTGCTAGGGGTGAGATATTCATAACCGGTGGTGAAGCGAAACGCAACTGCCGGATCTGAAACGCATCTACTCCCAATACCTTGCAAGAGCGGGATTTCTGTTGAAATTCTATCTATTTTAACATGCTAGTTTGTGAACATTGGGGAAATCTTAAAAAACTGCTCTTTTCATAAAAGGCGATAATCGCTATTGTTTCTTTTGGTTGAACCGAAACGTTTGAATGTTTTATTAGTGCATGCTGTTTTTTCGGTTCTCGTTTCGTAATATATTGGTGGAATTTTTGTTTTGTGATCATGCTCATGATTTTTTTCCTATGCCCTGAAAGGGTAACATACTTATTCGATTCACAACATATACTGCCCTTTCGGGGCGAATACCTTTTTAAACTCAAATAAAAATTCCACTGATTATTACCCCCTATATTACCCCGTTTCTAATTTTATGACATTTTATCCTCAAACTACATACAATCTACTATGAGTATTAATCCCCATGCTATTGTCAACTCCCTTGCTCAAATTGGTGCTAATGTCAAAATCGGAGCGTTTTGTGTGATTGAATCCGATGTTGTTATTGGTGATGGCTGTTGTCTGGAGTCTAATGTTACGATCAAACAAGGAGTTGTCATTGGCAAAGAAAATCATTTTTGTACAGGAAGTATTATTGGTAACAGACCGCAGCATACCGCGGTTAAAGGAGATTGCGGTACGATTTGTATTGGCGACAACAATATTTTTCGTGAAAATGTTACAGTGCATCGTGCCATTAAAGAATCGGATGCTACAGTGATTGGTAATAACAACTATCTCATGGTCAATGCCCATGTTGCCCATGATTGTAAGGTGGGCAATGACAATGTATTAGTGAATAATGTCATGCTTGGGGGACATGTTCAGGTTGGCAATCGTGTTAATTTGGGCGGGGCGGTTGGTGTTCACCAATGTTGCCGAATTGGTTCTTTGGCAATGGTTGGCGGTTTGGCAAGAGTAATTCAGGATGTTCCGCCGTTTGTAACTGTTGATGGTTTAACTGGGCGCATCTGCGGTCTCAACCAAATCGGGTTACGCCGAAGCGGTAGAACGATTGAAGAAATACGAATATTAAAAGAGGTGTACCGTTTGGTATTTCGGAGCGGTTTAACATGGAAGGAAATTCTAAAAAAGCTTGACAATGATTATTCTATTGGTCCTGGTGCCGAAATGACGCAGTTTCTTGCAACAACCAAACGTGGTATTGTCAGTGAACGGCATTGTGTTAATCGTACACCGCTCCGCCTGCTCGATAACGATAATACAAATGAAAATGATGAAAATAACGAAAACAATCCGGTTCGAACCATTCGTGTTAATGCCGGTTAGTGTTATATACTTCTTGTATTCATCAATTTAATTTCCTAGTGTTCCCAGGGTGGGGTGTTCATTTAAGGTAGGCAACGTTTCGCCGAAACGTTGCACCATTGGGTTTTTGTTATTGTGTTGTACGTTGTGTTGTACGCTTGTTGGTTTTCCATCTCCGTTCGTCTCAAACAGGGGCAAGTCGGCGAGTCCGCCGACACAACCGTGGGTGAAAGCCCTTCGGCGAAAGGTTACCTACCTCTTTCTGGTTAAGTCTTTGTACTACAAAGACTTATGAAAACATGTAAGCGGTTGTTCACGGCCCCGTTCACTCCTCAAAACGGCGTTGTTCACAGGGGACAGGAATTGACGTAAACTATTGATTATAAATAGGTTATAACTAATTTTAATGCAAAATTGTATCGGAAATATTATTTTGAAGTGTTTGTGAATTTCGTTGCGATATTATGTTTTAGGTGTTAGTAACTTA
>JAITIZ010000029.1 GCA_031279215.1 Planctomycetaceae bacterium | reverse complement strand
TAGTATATTGTCTCAAAGTATATCCGAACGGCAATTCCGTCAATCTTAGTAAATGACGATTGTCGTGCGAGGCAATGCTTTTAAGCATCCTCAGCTCGTCCCAGTGGCGAGCTTTTTTTTATGCGCCGATTTATACCTGCCCTTTCTTAATTTATCCAGCTAATTGGCATTTTTTTGTTTCAAAACGGTACAGTGTTTTGGGGTTTGTATTATAAATTTTTTCAACTTCATCTAATTCTTTTCGTAACGCAGGTCAATCCGATTGAACACCGGTATAACCGGTATAAAACGACTTCCACAAACAAGTTGCATACAGGAAAAGACTACTGTACAATATGAGGTAGTAAAACTATTTAGAAATAAACTCCATTTCGTAAAATGTTAGGATCATTCAAAGTTCCGTAAATATTGAACGGTTTGGTTAAATATATCTCTCTGTTACAAATTAATCCAATGCAACCGGAGCAATTAGGACCCTTTCGAATTGGTCGTGTTTTAGGACGCGGCGGTATGGGAGCTGTTTATGAAGGAGTTCATGAACAAACCGGCGAAATCGCTGCTGTTAAAGTTCTCTTAAGTACATTACAGGAAGATGACGAGTTACGTTTACGTTTCGAAGCGGAAATCGATACACTTAAACGTCTGCGTCATCCCAATATTGTTCGTCTTTTCGGTTTCGGCGAAGAACAGGGAATGCTCTATTATGTGATGGAAATGGTTGACGGACCAAGTTTGCACCAAGAAATAAAACAGCAACGTCTGTTTCAATGGCACGAAGTCGCTAAAATCGGTCTCGAAATGTGTTTTGCTTTTAAACATGCTCATGATCGCGGAATTACACATCGTGATATCAAACCGGCTAATATTCTTCTGGAACGTCAAGGAACAATCAAACTTTCCGATTTCGGAATTGCCCACTTTTTCGGCGGTCAACGTCTTACCGAAGTCCATTCGGTTGTCGGAACATTGGAATTTATGTCACCGGAACAGGCGTTGGCCAATCCGGTTAATGCACGTTCTGATTTGTATTCGTTGGGGGCGGTTCTTTACGCACTCCTCGTCGGGCGACCTCCATTCACCGCCAGGAACCTGCCCGAAATATTACGTAAACACCAAAAAGGGATTATCGAATCTATCCGGTCAACACGGTTGGATGTACCGGATGAGTTGGAAATAATTATCTTCGACCTGCTGAAAATAAAACCCGAAGACCGTCCTCACCATGCTTATCTCGTCGCCAAACGGTTTCAATCATTGCTCCAAGCATTAGTCGGTCCGCCGGAACGAATTCTTGTTAAACCAATGGAATTGGATTCGCCAATGGCGTTTCCAATGGGAGCGGTTCATATCCCCTACAAAGGTGAGCAAGAACAAGATAAAAAAATCGGACATGCTCGCGGAGTTATTATTGACAACGGAATTATTGATCTTGGCGGTTTTGTCAATGACAAACAAACAGATATTATCAATTCGTTACAACAATCGCCTGCCGAAGATTCATCGGTTGCTCCAACAATTTCATTGGAAAATATTAAGCAAAATGATACTTTACCCCCTGAAACAACACCGCCGGTATTGCCGGATTCCAACGCCACATCACTTGTGGACTCTTTCGGGCAACCGGGAACTGCCGCTAAAGAAAATAGAACTCTGACATTGGAACGATTAACACCGCTCTCCGCAGTATCAGACCAGTCGGTAACTCAATCTTTTACGTTATCGGGTTCCTCTGATCAGCCGGATGTCTCCGATAAACTTTCCGATAAACCTTCGGTTTCAACGGAATTGTCGCCTACGGATTCCCAACAACCTTCTTGGAATGTTTTGGCGGAAACCAATAAAACACAGGAAGATCAAAATAAACCGGAGAAGAAAAATATTGAAACGGCTTTTTCTGAAAATTTTCCGTATCATTCCCCAATACAACATGGCGAAGTGGTTCTTGAAAATATTTATGGGATACGGCGTGCAAAAGATGAACCGCTTCCCGATATTAATGTTTTTGATGCTCTTCAACAAAATCGTCACGCTCACACAGAACCGGAAGAACAGCCAACAATTGAAATTGATTTATCCGCTTTCGGACATTCCAACGAAACCAATAATTTAACGCACAATAAACCAACTGTTGATGGATTGACTACCGGACATTTACCCGGACTTCATGTGCCTTCAGACCATCATACCCCTTCAAACCATATTCCCTTAAACCACGTAAACCATGTTGCTTTAAACCGTTCGGAAGTTTTGGGAAACATTGCCGAAAAACCGTCTGATCAGAAAAAAAATGTTGAACCTTATGGATTACAAAATTCTGAAATTACTGCTGTTAGTTCAAAAGAACGCAGCTCGATAATAACAGACCATTCCGCCTCGTCATCCCATTTTACTGCGGTGAAAGACGAAGAGTTTGACTCGTTTGGCGATTCGGCAACAAAACATCGTCCGATTATTTCATTACAAACTGTTTTTGCCTCTTGCTGTTTGATTTTGATTGGAATTACCGCTTATTATTTGTTACAGCCGGTTTCGGCGGATACGTTGTATGAACGAATTAAACAAATGATCAATGAAAACAGTGATAATGAAGGAATTTCTTCTTCGGCACTTCGCAGTGCGGAAGGAGATATTAATCATTTTTTGTTGGAACATTCACAACATCCAATGGCGGATCAAGTTCGGTTTTATCAGACGGAGTTAGACCTTGTTAAGCAAGAACAAATTTTGAAACGCCGTCAACGGCTTGCTAATTCTGAAATACCAAGCCCCATAGAACAAGTTTACATGGAAGCAACCGCTTTAATTAAAACAAACCCGGAAAGTGCTATTATTAAATTAAAAGCTATTGTTGATGTTTTTCATTCGGACAATTTCGATAATTTTAATAATTCCTTCCCCAAAACCTCTGAAAAACAGGGAATTTCGTCTTCTCAAAGCGTTTTTTCGGAACCGGCCAAAATCACCAGACGGCAACGCCCTAATCCAACAGAACTTTGCGTCGAATTGGCAACACGGCGTTTGGAAAAGTTAGAGAAAGAAATCGAAACAATTAACTCTGACCAATTCAAGGTCATACGAAAACGATTGGATGATGCCAATGAATTAGAACAAAAATCTCCCCAACAGGCAAAAAAGATCCGTCAAGGAATCATCGAACTCTACCAACATCATCACTGGGCAAAACCACTTGTCGAAGAAGCACAACAAAAACTTCAAAATAGGTAAATAATTATTTTTCACGTTCAAATTTGTGAACTATGCCTGTGTTTTATCATGAATACCCAATTTTCCAGACAACATCTGGAAAATTATCATGGTCGTATTATATCGAACGATTTTTGTCGGCTTTTTCGATTTATTAATCAGTTCAAAAGTTCCATCAAGAATATCCTGAGGAATATCTCCGAGATCAAGCATGTCATTAAGAGCAACCAATCCATCGGGAGGTTGCGGAGTAGAACTTTTGCGATTTTCCCATGCCGCGTAAAACGTTATCGCAAAAGAACTCAATCCGGCAATAAGTGCAAAAACTAAAAGGAATAAACGATTATTTCGCATAAAAAACACCCTAATAAAAAATCTTCACTCAAAGATTAGTTTACATTTTAGAAAAATTGAATCAATGAGTAAGATGTCCTTCTGGATTTTTTCAACAAAATTATTTATTTTTTCATTTTTTTCTCAATTCAAAATATTTGAACAGACAAGCAACGGAAATTAACGCAAGACCTGCCGCTATCAGAAAATAACGAAACGCATTACTACGAGTGGGAATAACCGGTTCCAATGTCGCACCGCTGAGACCAACAATTTTTTCACCGTCCCAAGTAAAGGTATCAGCGGCTGGTTCAGGATCCATCATAACAAGTGTACCGATAGGTAAATTCAACCCCTTTTCGTTAAATAAATTCGGTTCCAGTT
>JAITIZ010000299.1 GCA_031279215.1 Planctomycetaceae bacterium | reverse complement strand
ATCTAAGCCGCTTTTCTCCGCTATCCGTTCCTCACTCTCCATCACAGAGTGCCCCCCCCCCCCTGGTTTGCCCATTTTAACATTGGACTTTTCACCAAATTTTTCGGGGAATTTTTTACTAAATTCAAAGCATTTTCTACAAAGTTTTTCATTGTCATATTCCTTATTTTAAAGGTTTTTCTGAAATAACCGTGATTCGTTTACCATGACACAAATGGTCAAGAAACATTATCACTATCATTTAATCACATACAAGTTCTAAAGTTTATATCGAAAAAATAAAATGTCAACAGGAACTTTTCTTTTTTTTTTCAAAAAAATTTTTCAGCGTTTACGGATTGCTTGTATATTAACTGCCCTTTCTAAATTTTTTGTAATATATCAGTGGAATTTTTGTTTTTTTGAGATCACGAAACACACGAAATAACGAAAATACACGAAAATTATCTAAAAAAACGTTCGTGTTTTTCGTGTAATTTCGTGTTTTTCGTGTTAAAAAAATTAAAACAAAAATATCAAAATAGACAGTTACGAAGAAATTCCACTGATATATTACAATAATTTTTTGTATTTTTTGTCTATTCTTCCTTTGTTTGTTTCGTTCTTTCGTACTCTCAAAAAATAATCCTTGAAAATCCACGAATATCGAATCTTTGCGAAAATCGCTGGACGTAAATCTGCGTAAATCTGCGCAATCTGCGGACCAAAATAGACAATGACGAGGTAATGAGGTTTGTTTTGAGAGGGATTCATTGTTGCTACGGAGGTTGTTTTGTTCGGAAAAATTAGGTTGAAAATGAGGTTGGTGAAAAATGAAATTGAAGCCTTTGCGATATTTCACTGATATATTACGAAAATACCAATTCGAAAAAAATCCACTAATATATTACTAATATTCTTATCCTCAAAACGCTTTACAACCGCGAGGATTGAATCCAAGACGTAACTGTTCGCCGATTTTGGTTCGCAAACAAGATACCGGAAAAAAAATAATATAAAGTAACATGAACAATATTTCGGTAAATAATTTGCAAGTTTTGTTGCGGATTGATTAAATTGCGATACGATGTTAGATTTGTCCTGATTACAATCCTTTGACATCAGTCTGGCTCCTTAAATTAAAAAGGGTTTATCGTTTCGTAAAAAATAATAAACTATAATCTACACAAATTACAACCAATTTTAAAAACCTATTTTTTGGAAAGGGTAGATAGAGTATAATCCACTTGCAACACTTTCCACTCTCAACTCTCCACTCTCAACTACTAGACAATAGTTTTAGGTTGCGGTATAGTAATTCCTTTGTTGGGATACACAATAAAACGGAACACATAGAAAAATCATTCCGTTTTTTAGATTGATTCCGGTGGTTATTAACATTAACTTTATTTTTTGCAATGATTCAGTGATTATGGAAGAGCAGGTATTAGTTGTTCCGACAACATTATTCCATGAGATTGGTTATTTTCAAGGTTTTTGCCGTGATGTAGAACGTTACCAACGTATTTTACTTGCACCGGAAAACATTTTGTTTCAACCGCGAAGCGAAGCCGAAAAAAATCCGAATTTTAAACAACTTATTCCATATATCATTTTTTGTCATACGGGATTGGATGGAGTGATTCGGTTGTTCCAATATGTTCGCGGCAAGGGCATGGGCGAGAGTCGGCTCCACAGTAAACGCAGTATTGGTGTTGGGGGACATCTTTCGCTGGATGACCGCAACGAATCAGTTCAGAACCATGACATTTACCGTGAAGGAATGTTGCGTGAATTACGGGAAGAAGTTGTTCTTAATTCAGAGTTTACGGAACATTGTGTCGGTCTTATTAACGACGACGAAAGCGAAGTTGGACGGGTTCATCTTGGAATTGTCCATCGTTTTGACCTGCTCGAACCCAATGTTATCTCAAACGAACCGGATTTAATCGAATCCGGTTTCGTACCGGTCAATGAAATGTTGCACGATCTTCCGGCTTTCGAATCGTGGTCGTCCATCTGTATCGAAGCCTTGTACGGAAAAAAAAATACCTAATAGTTGATATGTTGTCTAAACTTTGATTTATGGGAACTTCTATCCCCCTTGTTCTTTGTAAGAATTATGTTATGATATTTTTGTAGTTTATTTTTCTCTTTTATTTTTTTGTAAATTCTATGTCCAATGCTTCTTCCCATATTCATCTGTCGTTTTTTGATATTGAATGTCAACTCGATAAAATTCATGCACTCAACGATTTTCTTGTTCGGCTTAATATTTTGATCAATTGGTCGATTTTTCTCGCTCCTCTTAGTACGCTTCGCTCTCCGTGTGATCCTTCTCAAGGCGGTCGTCCTTCTTTTGATTCGCTGTTGATGTTTAATATCCTTATTCTGAAAACCCCTTATCACCTTTCCGATGAAAATACGGAATTGTTAATTCGTGGCCGTTTATCGTTTCGTGAATTTCTTGGTTTGAGGTTGTCCGACGTGGTTCCCGATGCTCGGACGATTTGGCTTTTCGCGGGATTACTCCAAGAGCAGGACATGGAACGTCATCTCTTTGCTCTGTTTCATGAAGAGTTAGCACGTCATGGTTTGGCGGCGAAAATTGTTGGTAATTCTAATTCGGCAATTCCCAACGCAACGCTTTATGAGTTCGGGATTATAACATCGGCGATGCATAACGCATGGATGCGGCATGTTTGCGGGAGATTAGAAATTGATTACCGTTACTCGGGTACATTGGTCTATAATAATTTTCCTTTTCCGAATCCGACAGATAAGCAAAGACAAGCAATAGAATCAGCGGCGCAAGCGATTCTTGATATTCGTGCGAAATATCCGAAAAGTAATCTTGCCGATCTTTATGATCCGCTCACAATGCCGGTCGATTTATTAAAAGCGCATCAGAAATTAGACAAAGCCGTTGAAAAAGCTTAT
>JAITIZ010000173.1 GCA_031279215.1 Planctomycetaceae bacterium | reverse complement strand
TTGTTAAAGGTTCAATTTTGTGGTAACACCAACTTTTGTAACTGTCTGTTTTGACATTTTTGTTTTAATTTTTTTTAACACGAAACACACAAAATGACACGAAATATACGAAAGTTTTTTAAAATAATCTGCGAAAATCTGCGCAATCTGCGGACAATTGGAATTATGTGGTCGTTAAGAAAATAGACAGTTACAGAGGAGAGTGCCGCATGCGGATTACAAACATTCCCGCTTAAAACCTGCTTGCGACACTTTCCGCCGTAACAGTCTATTTTATTATAGACAATGACTTTCCACCCTCTACAATCAACTACTCATAACTTATCTGATACCAATTTTATGGTTCATTTATAAGTTTCAGATTGTCAAGGAAGAATGAGGAATCATCCGCAGTTTTACTGATGTTACAGAAACCGAACCATTGGAGAGTTCTCCAATCGGCGTGAACCGGTTTGAGGTTTTTAAATTCCTGTTTATGACCGTCTGAAAATGTTAATGTTAAACTCCATAACCCAGACGATTGTTCACCAATATTGCCGATCAATTCAAAATAAACCCATTGATCGATTGGAAATTCAAGCGGTTCTATTCCCTTAACGTGTAGTTTACCGTTGTTGACACGAATACTCAACCCGATTTTGTACGGATTTGAATTATCACGCCATTCAATATGAGCATCGCTGTTTTTCCGAACACGCAAAGCAAAACTGCTGCGAACAATTCCCTTGTTATAATTCGGTGCGAAAACAATATGCGGATTATAAAAATGTTGCAAATCCGGTAAATCCGCCAACTCAAGACATTGTTTTCCGGCAAAAGGATGATCTGTTGAAATGCGGACTAATTTTTTGTTTTCATCGTGAATTGTTCCCTTGAGAACCGGTTTGGTACGCGGTGTTTCAAAATTATCGTTCAGATGTAAAGGAACCGGCGGCAATTTCTCCGGCGCAACCGGATAATCAGGATGTTCGTAATTCTCTGCCAGAGCAATCCAGTTTGGGTTACCGTAAACTCCCGCCTTTGAATAATCGAAACGCTTAAAACCAACTCGGAACGCCGGAGAATCATCGGGAAGTGTAAAATCACCGTCTTTCGGGTCTTTGAACTTCGGATCGGCAACAAGAGAACCTTTATCATGACCGGTTTTCTCCTGCCACGCCTTCAAATCAAGACCGTTCGGAAAAAGTGTTGAACTATCGGCTTTCGGACTCCAAAATAAATTGTTGCGCAAAATGACTTTGTCATCGCCCCATTGTTTCATGGTATCTTTTGTCCACGGATGTCCATACAACACACCATCATCCCAGAGAACAATATTGTTTTCAAACGTAAAGGAAACATGTTCTTCAACACGGCTGCGTTGAAGTTGATCGGTAAGACTGTACGCTAAAATATTGTTGCGGATTATATTTTCTTTACCGTAATGTTGATGGAAAGTCCCTGTTTTAACACGATAAACAAGATTATTTTCCATTACAATATCTGTTGAACCTTCGTCGGTGTAAAGTCCCCAACCGCCGTAAGAATAAGCGTAAATATCGTGAATCACATTATTTGAAACAGTTGTTCCCGGTGAAACACCAAGCGTATAAACTCCGCCCATATCACTCAATACCCAATGTCCCAAATGATGAATATGATTAAACTCAATCTGATTGTGATGTGAACGTGTTGGTTGATAACCCCATTGCCAACCGACGGAAATTCCCGTGTAATAAAATTCACTCAGATCATTATGTAACACTTTGTTGTGAGAACCATGACCAATCCAAACAGGAATTCCGCCCAGCGCAACGTTACCGCCGTTACGAATAATACAGTTTTCGACGGTATTCCGGTCGGTTGATTCGAGTTGTTGCCAATTATTTTGATGCCCAATACCAATATAAACACCGTTAGCCCCAACATCGTGAACGTAATTTTTAACAAACCGGCAATCCGTACAAGATTGATGAAACCGAACCGCACTGCCGCCAATAAAACCCCATTCGCAATTTTCAAACGAAATATTCCGGCAACCGTCGAGTTGTACGGAAAACGGTACGGAAAGAGCCGATTGACCGCCGCGGTCACCTTCCGGCGGCAGAACAAAACTACTGTAACAAAATTTCAAACCGTCAAATTGAATATGAGCGATTCGACCTTCCGGTTTATCTTTTAAGATTTCACCGTCGAATTTCAGAAACGCTTCGGCAACCGGCGCAACAATTTCCAATTTCGACAGGTCTTCATCGGGCAATGGAATGTACGATAATGTTCCGTCACGGTCGAGAAACCATTCACCGGAGTTATCAAGAGCGGCTTTATAATTTTCGATATGATAACGCTGACGCGGTTCCCAACGCATTAACTCCGCAGCGGCAGGTCCCGTAAACATGACCATGCGTTCATCAAAATCAATTGCCAATGTCCTGAGTTTTGCGGATTCCCATGAATTGTACAGCGTAAACGAAACATCTTTGAGTTGCTCTTTCGGAACAGACTTGAGCGGTTCAATATCTTTAAGTGTTGCGATAAAAGCCCGATGATTCATCGGTTCCGGTTTTCCTGTAACAGGATCAATTGCTATATCAACTTTTTCTTCCGTGTAATAATAAAGTTCATTCGGTTCACGGCAACGGGTTGCCCATTTTCCGCCGACGTAAAGTTGTTCAAAATACCATTTTCCTTCGGCGGCTTCGGGAATTTTTGTTGTCCAGACGCCGTTTTCGTTTTTCGTCCAACCGGTAATTTTGCGACCGCCGCTGAATACAACATGTTGATCTTTTCCGGCACGATAAATAATTGGAGCCGATTCTGTACCGGAATCTTCCGGTTTGAACACAACCGGTTCGGTGATCGGATAAACACCGCTCTCAAACTCAACAACAATCGGTTGATCACCTTTTTGCAACTTCCGTACTTCTTCAACCGCTTGCCGGAATGAAGAAATCGAACCATTAGGCGAAACCGTAACATCAACCGCAAACAACGGAATAAATGAAAATAACAAAACCAAAACAGAAAACACAACATTCTTTTTCATTGTAAAACTCCTTAAAATGGAAAACACGAAAATTTAGTTGATAATGGAAAGTTAATGCAGATAGTGCCGCATGCAGATTACAATCAAAACGGTAATGATTACATATACGACTCTATTAATTATCAACTATTAACTAATTGTTACGCCCTTTCAGATCGGAAAAAAAATATCAATTCACAGTCAGAAAAGGGTTATCAAAATAAACGGTTATAATATAATACCTGATGCATTATTCTTTTGCAATACCGGCAACAGATACTTCTTGCATTCATCAATTGTAATCTATCAGTGGAATTTTTTCGTAACTGTCTATTTTGACATTTTTGTTTTAATTTTTTTTTTTAACACGAAACACACAAAATGACACGAAAAATACGAAAAAATTTTTTGTTGTCCTTTTCGTATAATTTTTGTGTGTTTCGTGAAGTTTCGTGTATTTCGTGTTTAAAATAAACAGATACTTTTGAGTGAGCCCAATTCGTAATATATCAGTGGAATTTTTGTTTTTCGCTCTTAACCCCGCTAGGGGGGTGAAATGCATAACCGGCGGTGAAGCGAAGCGCAACCTACGGTTATGCACATCTCGTCCCTGCGGGACTAAGAAAACATAAGAGATTAAGGAAAAAGATCACGAAAATAGTACCCAAAAAATTATTCCACTGATATATTACCCCAATTCAACCGTTCTGGAATTCGTGCTTGAACAAACAACGTTATCAAACTTGTGAGCCAATCGCGAAGATTGAATCCAAGACGTAACAGTTCGCCGATATTGGTTCGCAAACAATAGCCCCAACAAAAGTAATAGAAAATAATAAGCACAACTTTCCGGTAAACAACTTGCAAGTTTTGTTGCGGTATTGATTAAATTGGGATACCGTGTTAGACTTGTTCTGATTACAATTCTTTGACATCTGTCTGGCTCTTTAAGTTAAAAAAGGGTATCGTTTCGTAAAAAATAATAAACTACAATTTACACAAAATCCAACCAATTTTAAAGAGACCTATTTTTTGGGAAAAGGGCAGTTAGATAATCATAGTGGGAATAATCCATTTTGATAAGAGTATCAACAACAAATTTCGTAATATATTAGTGGAATTATTGTAGATAACAACCATAGTAGCCCTGAAAGGGCGTTAGTATTATAGCCTGTCCCTGCGGGGGCTAATATAAAAAACAAAAATTCCGCTGATAGATTACCCAATTTATAACAACAATATTTTATTTGTTTTAGAAAATGCAAATACTTCGGATTGATTCACGTAACGAAGATGTTCTAACCAAGATGCGTTTTTTACGGACGAAATTAAGTCCGCGCGGTGATGTGGTTAGTGCTGCGAGCCGGCAACGAACTCTTGAAATTTTCGGCGAACCTCTCACGCCGGCTCAAGTGGTTCAACGAATTTGTCAAGATATTGAAAAACACGGTTTGCCGCTGCTGCTTAATTATTGCAACAAAATAGACCGTGTTTCCCTAACCGCGGAAGAGCTTCGTGTTCCGCCGGAAGAACTTCGTGCAGCGGTACAAAAAACGGATAAAAAATTTCTTGATACTATCCGGCGAATACGTAACAATATCCGTGAATTTCAACAAGCAATTTTGCACAAAAATATTCGTGTGGAACGTTCTGGGGGTTATCTTGTGGAACGGTATCGTCCATTGCGTCGTGTGGGAGTTTGTGTTCCCGGCGGAGCGGCGGCGTATCCATCTACTGTGTTGATGACGGTTGTACCGGCTCAGGTTGCGGGAGTTCAGGAAATTGCGGTCATGGCTCCGCCAACGGCGTTTGGCGCTTACAATACCGATATGTTGGCAACGTGTTACGAACTTGGTATTACGGAAGTCTATCGAATGGGCGGTGCACAAGGAGTTGCGGCATTTGCTTACGGTGTTGAAGGAATTGCCAAAGTAGATAAAATTGCCGGTCCCGGCAATCTTTTTGTTGCGCTGGCAAAACGATTTGTTTATGGTGAAGTTGATATTGATTCTATTGCCGGACCGAGTGAAGTTGTTGTTATTGTCGATGCGTCAACGAATCCGGTGTTCACGGCGTACGATATTCTGGCTCAAGCGGAACACTCGCCGGGAGCCAGTATTTTAATCGGTTGGGACACCGCCGTTTTAGACGCAACTGTTCAGGCAATTGAGGAACAACTTAACAACGTCGAGCGTGGAAAATTAGCCCAACAAAGTCTTGAGGAATTTGGTGCGGTTATTCTTACGAAAGATGCTGATGAAGCATGCCGGTTCACGGATGAAATTGCACCGGAACATCTTCATATCGCAACAGAAAACGCCGAAGAATTAGCAGATAAAATATCGTGTGCCGGTGCAATATTTCTTGGAAATAACACTCCGGTTGCGGTTGGAGATTATGCGGCGGGGCCATCACATGTTTTGCCGACAAGCGGAACCGCACGTTTTGCCGGCGGTTTGACTTGTAACGATTTTTTACGGGCTAACAGTATTCTGTCTTTTAACCGTAACGGTTTAGCACAATTAGCACCGGATATTGAAATTCTTGCAACCAAAGAGGGATTAACCGCTCACCGCGAAAGTGTGTTAATCCGGTTGAAAGAAAATCAATAATATACTCTCGGATACTCCCAAAACATGACAATTCAACACATGACAATTCGGTTTTCGTTTCAAATTAGACAATTGCCTTTTGACGCCGCCGAATAATTACAAAATTCCACTGAAATATAAAACAATCAGAAAATTTGTATCTATTCCATATCCGCCTCGAAGAGTAGGGTGTGCAAAATCGGTCTATTTTTTATGGGATGTTTTTAATGAAATCCAATGGTAACTGTCTATTTTTGACATTTTTGTTTTAATTTTTTTTAACACGAAACACACGAAATAACACGAAAGGACACGAAAAATAACAGTCTATTTTCTTAACGGTCACATAATTGAAATCGTCCGCAGATTTTCGCAGATTATTTTAAAAAGTTTTTTGAAAGTAATTTTTTGAAAGTAATTTTTTGAAAGTAATTTTTTGTATTTTTTGTCTATTCTTCCTTTGTTTGTTTCGTTATTTCATACTCTATTTCATACTCTCAAAAAAGAATCCTTGTAATATATCAGTGGAATTTTTATTTTGTAATCACTCTCATGGGGTAAACTCCGAAAAGTATTGAAAAACCGACGATTTTGCCTGCCTATTTTGTGTGTTTTGCCCATTCTCAAGTTAGAGAAGAGGTCTAATCCCTACAGTAATGTTACGAAACATCAATTAGGGATATTTTCCAATTCTGTAAAAACATTTTTTGCTTGTAACCAATTTTCCCATCCTTCGCGCCAAACGAGCATTGTTGGTTCGATGCGGTGTTCCTGAATCCAGGTGTGGATAATTTGTCCGGTAATTGGTCCGTATTGCGGACCGCCCGGAACCTGAACATACCAAACCACTGTTTGATCTTGCAAAATCGGATTGATCTTTTTTTCAGATTTTGAAATTTGTTCTGTTGGTATTTTCGATGGTTCCGACGGTTCTAATATTTCCAGAGAAACCGGAGCAATCGCAGAGGAATTTTTTTTATGTTCATTAATTTCCTTGCTGCTTCTTCGTGTACTTTGTAAGGGAATAACCAGTCTTGCCCCGCATTCCGGGCAAAACCCCGCTTTACCTGCTAAATGTTCTTTAACATTCAATTTATGCCCATTCGGACAAAAAAAACGAATACCCATTTTAGTTGTTGATCGTGAATGGTTAATAGAAAATTTTACCTGCAATTTTATGTATTGTATCAAATTTTATCAGACTTTCCATAAGGAAAACGGTTTGATAGTTAATAGTTAATAGTTAATAGTTAATAGTTCGCAAGCGGAATTATTATCGTTTGGGTAGTAATCCGCTTGCGAACTATTAACTATTAACTATTAACTATTAACTATTAACTATCAACTACTTCTTGACTATTTTGGGTTTTGGTGTATCTTTTACAAAATCAAAAGTTTGACACTACAAATAGATTTTGATAAATTGTTTTTTTGATTATTTGATAAGTCATTTTAAGAAACATTGTTTTCTAATAGCCATGATTGCGAACATTGATTCACCTACACCGGAAACTGCATTTCGTTCGGAAAAAGTCGATTATTTAAGTCATTTTTCCGAAGGGCAAAGCGGTACGATTGTTGATTTGATTCTCGAACCTGAACTACAAGGGCGATTGATGGGAATGGGACTTTTTGCCGGAACTCGTTTTCGTGTTCTGCAAGGCGGAAACTCTTCTAAAACAAAATCGTCCGCCAGACCTATTTTGCTTGCCATCGGTGATACCCGAATCGCATTAGGACAATCAGTTGCCTCAAAAATTCTGGTCGAAAAATAAATGGTCATTCTTTACCGTGTAAAGTATAGCCGTTTTGGAAATTGGTTACTTACCCGTATTAAGAAA
Organism: Planctomycetaceae bacterium; assembly: GCA_031279215.1. Lineage (GTDB taxonomy): Bacteria > Planctomycetota > Planctomycetia > Pirellulales > Thermoguttaceae > WRKP01. The sequence continues at coordinate 11,168 of JAITIZ010000173.1, read as the reverse complement.
TCACAGAATTATCACAAAATTGTAGAACAACATTAACCGTCCGCTTGCGAACTATTAACTATCCACTATTAACTATCCACTATTAACACTACAATTGATTGCCAATGGACGAACATAATGAAATTCTTGCTGCTTTGGTTGGACAACCCAATTCCGGTAAATCAACTGTTTTCAATTATCTAACCGGTTTGCACCAAACAGTTGCCAATTATCCGGGCGTAACTGTTACGAAAAAATTTGGGCATTACCATGATGGTAAACGGCGTATTGAAGTTGTTGATCTTCCTGGTACATACAGTTTGACATCGTATTCTCAGGAGGAGCGGGTAACGCGGGATTTTTTGTTGCTTGAACGTCCTGAGGTTGTTGTTATTGTTATTGACGCTTCCAATCTTCGTCGGCACTTGTATTTTGTATTTCAGTTACTTGAACTTCAGATACCGCTTGTTATTTGCCTGAACATGATGGATATTGCTCGGCGCCGTTGTCTTACGATTGATATTGCGGGATTGGAGAAAATGCTTGGTATTCCGGTGATTCCGGCGAATGGGCGTACTGGTGAAGGTCTTGAAGAACTGCGCCGGCAAATCAACACCATTTCCGCAAAACATGACCACGAATCACCGGTTACTTGGAAAATCAATTACGGTACATTGGAACCGTTGATTGAAGCATTTGACACGGCACTCTCACAAAAAGAACCGCTTGTTCAGGATTTTCCGCCCCGTTGGCTTGCTATTAAACTGCTTGAAAATGACCGTGAAGCACGACGGATTATTCAACATCATACCCACGACAAAGATTGGGAAACACTTCTTGAATCGTGTATGAAAAAAGTTGAGGATTATGAAAAGCAAGGGGGAGATTCTCCACGTAAAACAATTGCTGCCAGCCGAAACGTGTTGGCGGAAACCATCGAGAAACAAACCGTTCAACGAACATTCATTCCCCATCGTAATTCAGATATTATTGATCAGTTTCTTTGTCATCCTTTTTTCGGTTTGATAAGTGTTGCTGCTGTTATGTTTATAACATTTCAGTTGGCGTTTAATTTGGCGGATGGTTGGACATGGTTTCCGTGGTTCAATGAAGAAGGCGTGTTTGAATGGAACACACCGTTTGGAGCGGTTGAGTCTATTTTTTCAATCTGGATTCCGTTGTTGTTTGATTTTTGTTTTCATCTTCCTGAAGGCGATCTCCATTCACTGATTTATGATGGAGTTATTGCGGGAATTGGCGGTGTTCTTACTTTTGTTCCGACAATTTTTTTTATTTTTCTTTTCATTTCTATTTTGGAACAAAGTGGTTATATTGCTCGAGTGGTGGTTGTATTGGATCGGCTTATGCGTTTTTTCGGATTGCATGGTCAAAGTATTTTACCAATGATTCTTGGCGGCGGAATTGTTGGCGGTTGTGCATTGCCGGCGGTGATGGCTACTCGTTCTATGCGGGAGCAACGGGAACGAATCTTGACGATTATGGTTGTTCCTCTTATGAATTGCGGAGCCAAAGTTCCGGTATTTGCATTGCTGATTTCGGCGTTTTTCCTCGAATATCAGGGTTTAATTCTGGCAGCGATTATTCTGATTTCATGGACAATTGCTTTAATTGTTGCTTCTATTCTTGGTAAATTATTTGTTGGCGGCGAACCGTCTCCGCTTGTCATGGAACTCCCAACCTATCAAGTTCCGAGTTTGCGTGATATGTTGTTTACGGCGGGGCTGCAAAGTTGGTGGTTTGTCAAAAAAGCGGGAACGATTATTCTTGCTGTTAATATTTTTCTTTGGGTACTCATGTATTACCCGCGTCCCGACAATCCTGATACCGATGTATCAACACAACTTGCCGGTTCCTACGCGGCCCAACTAGGACATATTTTTGAACCGGTGTCGCATTATGCCGGTTTTGATTGGCGTGATAATGTTGCACTTATTGGCGGTTTCGCGGCGAAAGAGGTGATTGTTAGCACGATGGCAACCATGTACGGTATTGAAACCGAAGACGAAAACGATAACGATAACGATAACAATGAAAATGAAAATGAAAATGAAAATGAAAACGAAAATAACAAAAACAACGAAAACAACAGAAACAAGAACAATAGTAACAACAACGATAATGAAAACAAAAATGAATATGAAATTGGAAATACCGATCAACCGAAGGCGGAAAATATTCCCAAAGAATTTGTTGTAGAAGGAAAAGAAAAGGTGTTAGCTGAAGAGATTGAAAAAATTGACACGGAAAAACTTGATATTCAGGGCAAACGTCTTGCGGTACGTTTGCGTTTGGAAGCGGGCTGGACGCCGTTAAAGGCGTTTGTTCTTATGCTTTTCGTAATGATTTATAATCCATGTCTTGCGACATGTGCGGTAATTTGGCGGGAAACGGGTCATATCAAATACATGCTTATGACGATGGCGTACACCAATGGTTTAGCTCTTTTACTTGCTGTTATGGTGTACCAGGTTGTGTCGTTTTTAACCGGTTAAAGTTAAAAATTTCATGATAGTTTCTGAATTGAAAGGAAAACAATCGTAGGCAAGTTCTGAAGACGTATTTTAAATTAGTATTTTTGTAATATATCAGTGAAATTGTTATACTTATTGTACTTTAAAATTCAGTTTTTATAAGAGTAGAATTTTTGTATTCTTCATTTAAAAATCCTGTCAATTCTGTTTATTCCATCAAAATCCGTTGATCTTGTCAAAAAACGAAAACCGAATTGTTAAGTGTGATGAGTATAATATTTCTTGGTATTTTCCGTATTCAAAAAATTCTCTTTGTGTCATTTGCGGTTTCTGTGATTAAAATTAAAAAGAGAAATTTTGTAATATATCAGTGGAATCATTTTTTTGGTTCTATTTTCGCGGCATTTCGTTAATTTATTATGTTTTCTTAGTCCCGCAGGGACGAGATAATTGATAGTGGAGAGTGGAGAGTGTCGCATGCGGAATGATTACCGTTTTGGTAGTAATCCGCTTGCGATATTCTCCACTCTCAACTTTCCACTCTCAACTATTATTCTGCCCTTACAGGGCTTTGGTGTTTTATATTTGTTACGTAGAGCGTTGCCCTACGCTAATGTTGGGTGTCCTTTCAGGGCAATTTTAATGAATACATATTTAAAAATAAAACATTACGAAAATGACAATGAAATTTCACCTTGGAATATTAACTTGAAAAATTAAATTGATAACTGCAAGAAGTATATTTTGATGTGTAAATGGGCATAATTTTGAATAGACAATTACATTACACATATTATTATCTGCCGGTTAAAAATTCCTGAAGCGAAAGAGCCGTAATCCCCAGTTCGGCGGCTTTTTTCCGTAACTCAAAATCATTGGAAAGTAATTGAGCCGGTTTCTTTTCCAAAAGGAACCGCTTGGTTACTGCAAGAATCTGATGATCACATTCATCATTACTCGTTGCCGTATGAAATTGAAATTGCGGCAGAAAACGATAAACATCCCCACGATCAACTCGAGTTCGTAACAAACGCTCAGCAGGAAATTGACGAATATAAGTTAAAATTCGTTGCGATTTTTTCCCTTTGAAGTCCTTGTTTTTAGCCCGATTACACAATTCGTCAAGAACAATCTGCGGCAGAACAAAAATATCATGCTCATTCAATCGGCTCAAAATTTTTTCATCGTGAAAGAATATATTCGTATCAATTACAAGATAAAACCGGGTTTTCGGTTGTTCTTTCAACACGGGAACATGACCATGAGAAGCCGCTTCATGGAGTAACAGAAAATCACGAATTATCTGGATTTCATTGCGGTATTGGGGATTGTCGGAAGTTCCATATCGTTCCAACCAATTTTTGATCTGAACGGCAAGTTGTTTATTTTCCTCTTTCGGAAAATTTTTGAGGAACGGCGGTTTTTTCAAACATTGCCGAGCCAACCTTTTTAAAAGATCATACTGATTCATCTGTAATTATCTATTTTAATAATATTTCAGTGAAATTTTTGAAGCCGGAATCCAAAAAGAATATTGGAGACACAGGGGACATTCCTGAATCGGGAACTTCTAAAAACTCATTTTTAACCACAGAGGACACAGAAATCACAGAGAAATAATTGGTTGTATATACTCAATCCTGTTATAAATTGGTTGTTTTTTTCGTTGCGAATTTTACGTCAGACCTGTTTGTTTTTCCTCAAAGTGTCGCAAGCGGATTACTAACCAAACAACAATCATTCCGGTAACTGTCTATTTTGACATTTTTGTTTTAATTTTTTTTAACACAAAACACACAAAATAACACGAAAAATACGAACAGTTTTTTTAGGTCATTTTCGCATAATTTTTGTAACAGTCTATTTAAGCCGTCCGCAGATGACGCAGATTTTCGCAGATTATCTTAAAAAGGTTTTTGAAAATAATTTTTTGTATTTTTTGTCTATTCTTCCTTTGTTTGTTTCGTTATCTCGTACTCTCAAAAAAGAATCTGTGAAAATCCACGAATATCGAATATCTGCGAATATCGGTGGACTAAAATCTGCGTAAATCTGCGCAATCTGCGGACGATTTAAATAGACAGTTACAATAAGGTAATAAGTTAGTTGGTGTGTTTTCTTTTTTGCTACTGAGGTTGTTTTGTTAGAAAATAAGGTAAAAATAAGGTTGTTTACAAGACAATGACGAAAAATTAAAGTAGGCAGTTATTCATTCCGGCAATAATTCCGCATGCGACACTATCAACTCTCCGCTATCAATTATCAACTACAATGCTGCCCCTAACAGAGTTAAGAGCGAAAAACAAAAATTCCATTGAAATATTACAATTTTTTTTCAAAAAAATTTTTTATGTAACACGTCCATCCAGAGGACTACTTGCGGCGGCGTAAAGTTTTTTGGGAATCCGACCTGCTAAGAAAGATAATCGTCCCGCTTCACAAGCCAATTTCATTGCCTGTGCCATAATAATGGGGTCTTTGGCTCCGGCAATTGCAGTGTTGAGCAGGACTCCGTCAACACCAAGCTCCATCGCCGCCGAAACATCACTCGCCGCTCCCACCCCAGCATCCACAATCACCGGATAATCAGGATCATTTTCTTTCAAATATTCCATACAAATCCGAATCGCATTCGGATTCAAAATTCCCTGCCCAGAACCAATAGGACTTCCTGCCGGCATTACTGCTGTTGCACCGCAATTTTTGAGTCGCCTCGCAACAAGAGGATCGTCTGTTGTATAAACAAGAACCTCAAAACCATCTTTGACCAATGTTTCTGTTGCAGTTAATGTTTCAATGGGATCGGGCAACAACGTTTTGGTATCACCAAGACATTCAAGTTTAACCCAATTGGTGCCTGGGTTACCCATTTGATCGAGGATTTCACGCCCAAGCCGAGCAACACGAATCGCCTCGTCCGCACTAAAACATCCCGCCGTATTGGGTAAAATAGTGTAACGTTTTGTGTCGATAAAATCAAGTAACCGGCGGCCTTGTGCATCAAAAAGCCGCTCACGACGAACCGCAACCGTAATACATTCCGAACCCGAAATATCAAGAGCTTGTTGCATCGTTTCATAAGAAATATATTTGCCCGTCCCAACAAAAAGACGGCTGTTAAATGTGTGAGAACCAATTTTTAACATGTTAAATAAAAAAAGTTAAATGATTGTAATTGTCCATCGGAAATTTCAAAAACAATAATATTTCAAAGTAATTTTTATTTTTTAATAAACGTATCGTAAAACATACGAATCACAGATTGTTCAGAGTCTGTTTTGAACGAATCCATTAATTTCGTCCCTAACAGGGTTAGAATCGAAAAATAAAAATTCCACTGAAATATTACGAATATTAAATATTATTTATAATCATTGTTGGTGTAAATTAATTTTTAATGTACGAAATAGCGGTTGAGATTGATTCCTCCTCGTAATTCTTCTTCGATCAATTGGAGTCTATTTTCCAGATGTTCGATTCGGCGTTGGAGAACCGGAATTAGATTTTCGTCTTCGGCAGCGTGTTTCTGCCGCGGAACAGACGGATAACCAAGATGACGGGACAACGCTGAAAACAAATACATCGGATCACGTTTTCGGGTTGCGAAGGCAATACGCCCCTCACGTTCCCCAAATAACGGAATAATTTCCGTTTCATTACTTTTTTGTTTATAAAATTCACTTCGGTAAAAAATCATATCTGCTAAATCAACCAAACCAACCTGACGCCGTAAAATACCAAGCCACGTCTTCCAATCATCATTGTAAATATCATCGCGAATCATTACTTCCAAACCGCGATCATATCCTAAATGATTACGGCAAAGAGTTTCAAATTGGTAAAAGAAAAGTCCTTGAACCGGAGGATTTTGGCTGCGGTATTTTACCTCGCGTGCCAAAATTTCAAGAGCAATCCGAAAATCAAACCGCCCTTCTTCGCGTTCACTTTCCGCAATAATAAACGTTTGAAACGGCGTAAAATAATGTTCCAAACGCCTCATTGCCCCCGATAGAATACCCGTGTGTTTCATGTCCGTCAACAGAAAATCAACCGCCAACGGTAATTGTGTTGTCGCGAGTAATTCGTTGCGGATCATTGTCAAAAATTCCTGCGTCGAAAAACCGTTTTCCAGACGTGAATGAAACGTCTCAAAAAAAAATGTCTGTTCTATGTATTCTTCAAGTGGAAGCAAGGTCGGATTGAAAATAAAAAGAGTAAATTAAATCGGGAATAAACAAAATAAATCAAAATAAATCCGAGAAAATCGGCGGACGAAAAAAAAAAAGAGTTACGATTTTTTCTCTCCGATTGATGATTTTGTATTTTCTATTTTTTTTCGTATCATACGTGCGGCATTGATTGTGTAATCGAAACCGGAAATAAATGTAATCGCAACTGTTAACCAGAGTGAAACGAGCATGGTATAAAAAAGGGTATTGCGCCAATATTTTGTACCGAAAATGAAATCACAGATTCCGGCAGACACCGAACCGGAATCTTTCGCCACAACCACATCCGGTCGGTAAAAATCACTGAGCAGAATATTATCATGAATTACCCGTTCCGCTCCGCCGGCAAGATAAAGAAAACACGCCATTACCGCAATACATTGAAAAAACATTTTCCATTTACCAATCCACTTGGCAGAAAAATCACCGCCGGAAGCTTCGACCACCGCCCGAAGCGATGTAACAAGAAGTTCCCGTCCAAGAATTACAATAACCATCCACGGTTGAAGCATTAACCACGCCGGATAACCAGCGGCGTCAGACGTGAGTTCCGGGATCGTAACAAGGTAAACAAATACTCCACAAATTAAAAATTTGTCCGCAAAGGGGTCCATAATTCGTCCGAAAATGGTAATTTGTTTGAATTTCCTTGCCCACCAACCATCAAGAAAATCTGTGAGTGAAGCAAGAACAAAAAATAACAAACAAAAATCATAATCCCGCATCGCTGTAAAATAAAATACCGCAATGGAAAAAAAAATTCGGAATAATGTTAATGTATTGGGAATATTCATCATTGGAAACTGTGATTGAAAACAAATCAACAGGTATTAAATTATGGAGTTTATTCCTGCTGATTTTGAGATTTTGTCATTATTTTTTTACAACAATTACGATTCCAATTGTACCATAACTTTTTCGGAGATATTAAAATTTGAGGAAACTTTTTGGATATCGTCATGATCGTCGAGTAATTCCATGAGTTTGAGTATTTTGGCGGCTATTTCCGGATCGTTAATTTCTGTGGTATCTTTTGGAATTAGGCTTAACTGTGATTCTTCGGGTTCAATTCCATTTTTTTGCAAGGCGTTTGAAACGGATTGGTAGGATTCCGGCAGGCAGGTAATTTCAAAACCGTCCTCTGTTTCCAGAACATCATCAGCTCCGGCTTCCAACGCCAATTCCATTACAATATCTTCCGTCAACTCCCCTTTTTTCGGAATCGTTTTGGGAATAATAAAAAAACCTTTCTTTTCAAAATTCCACGAAACACATCCGGTAGTTCCGAGTTTCCCGCCGCAAACTTCAAAAATCTTTTTAATTTCAGGAGAAGTACGATTACGGTTATCGGTAACTGCTTCAGCTAAAACAGCAACTCCGCCCGATCCGTAACCTTCATAAGTTAACTCATCAAGTTGTTCCGAACCGAGTTCGCCGGTTCCGCGTTTGATTGCTCGTGCGATGTTCTCTTTCGGCAGACTCACGGCTTTGGCTTCGTCAATTGCCGCCCGAAGACGAATATTCGCATCAGGATCACCTCCGCCAAGTTTCGCCGCAATAATTATCGCCTTCGCCAGTTTACTCCAAAGTTTACCACGCTTGGCATCAACCAATGCCTTTTTATGCTTAATTCCAGCCCAATGTGAATGTCCAGACATAAAATACTTTTCCTGTAAAACAAATTTTTTAGTAATATATCAGTGGAATTTTTTTGGTTTTTCGAGATTACGAAACACACAAAATAAGTCTATTGTTGTAGCTGATAATCCCGCTCCGTGCGAAGCTTAATGCGCTACACCTACGGTGATACACTTCTCGTCCCTGCGGGACTAATAAAAAAACTAAATCGTTGCGAAAATGACAATGAAATTTTACAATTGGTCATTGACTTAAAAAATTAAATTTATAACTGCAAGAAGTACAATTACAAATATTTATTACACTTTTTCAATTGCGTGGAAACGGCAAGAGTCGGCGCAGGCTCCGCAACTAATACATTTATCTGAAATAATATGATGTGTATTTTTTGTTGTTCCGACAATTGCATCGGCGGGGCATTTCCGTGCGCAAAGAGTACAGCCGGTACATTTTTCGGTAATCTGATACCGAATCATATCGACACATGCTTTTGCCGGACAAACTCGGTCATAAACATGTGCTTCGTATTCATGCCGAAACCAGCGTAACGTTGAAAGTACCGGATTGGGAGCGGTTTGTCCCAATCCGCAAAGCGATGTATCGCGAATTACTTCTGCCAGGTGTTCGAGATACACAATACTTTGGAAACGTTCCAGAGTTTGTTTACCGGTTTCGTGACGTCGTCCGCGAGTGATTCGATTTAATGTTTCCAACATTCGCCGAGTTCCTTCCCGACACGGAATACACTTACCGCAACTTTCGCGTTGAATGAAATCCATAAAGAATTTTGCAACATCAACCATACAGTTGTCCTCATCCATAACAACAAGCCCGCCTGAACCCATCATAGCACCAACAGTTTTCAGAGATTCATAATCGATCTCAATATCAAGATGTGATTCGGGAATACAGCCGCCGGAGGGACCGCCGATTTGTACTGCCTTGTACGCTTTACTGTGTGCGATTCCGCCGCCAATGGAAAACACCACATCCCGTAACGTTGTTCCCATGGCAACTTCAACCAATCCTGTACGAGAAACTTTACCGGACAATGCAAAAACTTTTGTTCCTTTACTTCCGGCGGTTCCTACAGAGGCGAACCAATCGGCACCGTTTTTGATAAGGCTTGGAACATTTGCCAATGTTTCGACATTGTTAATAATTGTCGGATGCCCGAATAATCCTGAAACTGCCGGAAAGGGCGGACGCGGACGGGGCATTCCGCGTTTACCTTCAATACTATGAATTAACGCTGTTTCTTCACCGCAAACAAACGCACCGGCTCCTTTTTTGATAACCATTTCGAGTGAAAAATCATTACCAAGAATTTTTTCACCGAGTAGATTATTGGCTTTGGCGTCGGCGATTGCTTGTTCGAGTCGGGCGATTGCAAGCGGGTATTCGGCACGAATATAAATGTACGCTTTACCGGCGCCGATAGCGTAAGCGGCAATTGCCATACCTTCGAGCAACCGGTGTGGGTCGCCTTCGATGACGGCACGATCCATGAATGCACCGGGATCACCTTCGTCGGCATTGCAAACAAGATAACGATGTGTATCTTTATTATTTCGTGCGAATTTCCATTTTACGCCGGTTGGAAACCCGCCGCCGCCGCGACCGCGAAGCCCGCTTTTTTCTACTTCGGCGCAAACATCAATTGGATTCCAGGCGGGTTTGCCGTCTGTGCCGAGAATTTTTCGTAATCCTTGATAGCCGCCAGAAGCGAGATATTCTTCGAGTTGTGCCGGATCGATGACGCCGCAATTTTTCAATACCCAACGGGTTTGCGGACCGAAGAATGGATGTTCGTCTTGAAATTTCACACTATCCCAAGGTTGTGAATTGGGAGTACGAAATTGTCCCATAACAAGGTCTTTGGGTATTTCTCCGGCAAAAACAGCATCGAGTAATCCGACAACTTTATCTTTTGTAACGGTTTGGAACATCAATCGAGTTCGACCCGGCAGTTGCACATCGACGAGAGGTTCCATAACACAAAGTCCAATACAACCGACTTCAACAATATCAGCGTCAATTCCTTTTTCGGACAAATATTTTTTGATTTCATGGAGAGTAAAATGGGCACCGGCACCAAAACCGCAAGTTCCCATTCCGATAAAGATTGTTGGTTTTTGTATGGTTTCACGGCGAAGAGTTGCCATTTTGGTTTTCCACATTTCAGCGGATTTTGCGTCATCATCACAAACGCATTGCGAAGACGGATTTTCACCGTCTTGAATTGCCCAGTTCAAAAAATTCTTGTCAATTTGTTGTGTTGGCATGGGGTAAATTTAGGGTTGGAGGATTAGGTTAAACTGCAATAACATTGCGGACAACAATATTATGAATTGTTCATCACATTTACAACATGTTTAAGTATGCCAAAAAATTCCTACAATGTAAATACCATCATCTCGAAATTAAGAAAACTCATAGATAAAAAGGTAACTATACCTTACACGGTAAAAAAAGAACACTTTTTGTCTATTAACTTTCCGAATCTATTCATCACACTTGGTAATTCGGTTTTCGTTTTTTGACAGGATAAATACAATTTACAAGATTTTTAAATAAAAGACACAAAAAATTATTTTCAAAAAACTTTGTAATATAATCTGCGAAAATCTGCGTAATCTGCGGACTGATTACCCCCAAAATTCCGAAATAATTACCAAGTTTTGTCTATTTATTTTTGTTCTTCTTTTTTGGGCGGAGATTGTAGAACGGAGGCGTTTGGAGTTACTGTTTCGATATTTGGAGTTAGATCAATTTTAATATCGCCGATAGCAGCCTGAATTAGTTGAAGAACAAACGTTATTTTGTCGGG
>JAITIZ010000160.1 GCA_031279215.1 Planctomycetaceae bacterium | reverse complement strand
CACGATAAACTATGAGCCAAGAGGTTTTGTTCACGGCCCCGTTCACTGGTGACGGTTCACTTCCTGACACTTCCCTACCAAAAACCACCCGTTTTGAAACATGTTTTTAACATAGTTTGAAACAAGTAAATAAACACAAAAGAACCAAAAACGCCTAAAATATTTTACATAAACCTAGAAAGTATAAAGATTTACGAAACAAGCAGTTTTCCAAATCACTCCAAGAATTGCCAATGATCAGTGAAAAAAAACGACATTAAGACAAGAGTTCGCCTACCTTTACTTCTTGATTATTGACGTAGATAGTTACTTTCCCAAAATTCCGAAAGAATCAGAGAATTTTCAAATGTAATAATTATATTAGGATGTACTAAGGTAATACAACAGATTTACCATCGGAAACATCACCAAGCGGAATAAGAATTGTATAGGGAGTTGTTACGCTGATCCCTCGAACAGAACCATCTCCCAATAAAAAATTACAAATTCCGTCATGCCAACTTCCAAAACCATAGTAACCGACATGACCGGAAGACAAAACCGGATCACCTGTATTTGTATGAGATACATTAACAGCATTTTCAGATTCACCTTCATACGGTTTGGAAAGAGTTCGTCTGGCGGCGATGCAACGTGACGCACCACATCGATAACGTCCTGTAGCCAGATAAGTTGCATCGGCTGTTGCTGTTGCATCAACAATCGCATCGGCGGCATTCGTTCCTTTAGAAATTCCAAGTTTTCCGGTTGGAATATGTTTTTCACCAATTATTAATTGATTACTTGTACCATCAGACCACCAAGCCATTGTATCACGAGGTTGCCATGTATTGTAATTTCCTGTGGTTGCTAAGAGAGCGACACGTGTTGCTCCAAATTGACCGGTAATTGATACAGCTGTTTCTGTATCTTTGAGAGAAATATGACCATGCCAAGCAGATGAAACTGAATTAACATTTTTGGCACGAACTACAACGGCATAATCTCCCAAAGGTCCACGTACATTTTCTACAGCAGAAGAATCGTCATAAAGACTCTGACTTGAACCTCGGCGTGTTGGGCAACGGTATGTGGAAACACTACCGAATCCCTCTTTTTGTTCTTTTGTCATTTTCCCCCACCAAGTTGTTGTGGTATCGGTTCCCATTCCATTGGGACAAAGGATAATGTCAAATCCTTTAGTTGTCCCAAGTTCGGCACTGGCAATACTTTCATACAAAGTATTTTGTTCCATAAACGGGTAAAGTAATATCCAAAAACTTGCACGTCCAGAATCTTCATGTTTGGAACCTCCCACAGAGATTGGCGGTAAACCGTTTTGGGTATCGTGAAAGTTATGTACCGCAATACCCATTTGTTTGAGATGGTTGGTACACATTGATCTTCTTGCGGCTTCACGAGCAGCTTGAACGGCAGGTAACAGTAACGCAATTAACACGCCGATAATCGCAATCACCACAAGAAGCTCAACAAGGGTAAATCCGAAACGTAATGTCATTTTCATAGTTTTTCTCCTTAAATCAAGAGATTAAAGTTTTACAGATTATATAACAAATAATCTGTTTTGTTGCAAAGCGGGGAAAACGTAACGCCGAGAAACGGCAACAGAATATCGCTCTTAGATTAGGAGCGACACGATTGCAAAAATAGGTTCTTTCTCACCCAACGAAAGTGATGCATTACAAGTTAAAATGTAATGCTGAATTATACCCATGGCTTGATACGCGACGCTCCCTTATCGGGAGCTACGCAACATTATCAAACCACAATAATTTTCTACCCAGAAAATCCGGTCGTTGTGCAGAAAATTACAATTCGCCTAAACGATTTTGCAATAGTTGACGTACTCGATTTTTTAATACCCGAACAAAAATTCGGGCAACTTATTTTTCAAAATATAATTTAGTCTCCAAAATGGTGAAATTAAAAAACTGAAATTTTAATTATGTTCGGAATATTACACAATAAGCTAAAACGAGTCAATACCTCCCCCAAATTTTTTTTCCTATTCTCGAAGGGAAATTACATACCAAAAGAGTTTGTAACGGTCTATTTCGATAACATCTTACCGATTATTTCAAAGTTGGGGTAATTTGCGGACTCAAGATTGAACAAGTGGTCAGAATCCGATTGCTCCGATTGCTCCGTCTTTACAAAATGGCACGGTCGAAACAACCTTCCAATTCTTTTTTTAGTCATTCACCCAATCATTCCGAAAAACAAAACGAGAACCAGTTCTGATATTAAAATTACTATGAGTTACAACCGGTATAACTGTCAGAACTAGAATATTCGACCCTACAAAATATTATATTATTGGCTTCTGTTACTGAATTGGTAACATGAAATTCAAATCGTCACCAGTATATTACTGTTTTTGAATGAATTATCATGACATTGCTGGCACACTTTGAAAATCTGTTTTTCCTGATAAATAAATCAGAATTTTCTTTTTTTGAATTACTGGAAAAATCGGTATGGAAAATAATAAATTTAGTCATTTTAATAACTATAATAATTTTAGCGGTTATTCTTAATGTTTCGATATTGATTGCGGAGGATTTTGGAATTCCCAAACGTAATCTGTCTTTTACTTCGTCAAATTATTCTGTGTCCTCTCCGTCTTCCGGTTTATTGTCGGGATTACCATCCTTGCCGGTATCAGCCCAGCCGTCAGTAAAAATCGGTTTACCAGTTACATTATCACCTGTTACTTCATCACCGGTTACTTCATCGCCTGTTACTTCATCGCCTGTTACTTCATCGTCTGCCGCTTCATTGCCGGCCGCTTCATTACCCGAAACCAAAACATCACCGTCATTATCACAACTTCCCAATGTTATTCGTTTAGTAGCGTTTGATCAAAGCGGTCAATCTTTTGGCAGTGGTTCTTATATTGGTAATTACGGTAATTACGGTTTGATTCTTTCCAACTGGCATGTTATTTACGGTGCGGACGGATTGGTTCATATTCATTTTCCGAACGGATTTTCTTCTTACGGTGCGGTTATTTTGTCGGATCAAAAATGGGATCTTGCGTTGATTGTTATTTCGCAACCTCCTTGTTCAGTACCGTTCCTGCCCATTTCGCAAACAACCCCCAAACCAGGTGATCCGCTTTGGATTGCCGGTTATGGTTCGGGGTCTTACCGTTTAGCCGGAGGATATTGTGTACGTTATCTTGCGCCTGAAATTCCGCGGGACGGTTCGGCACCTCAATACGAAATTGTTGATCTTTCGGTTAGTGCCCGTCAAGGTGATTCAGGAGGACCTATTCTAAATTCAAATGGTGAATTGGCAGGAGTTTTGTTTGGTTCCGATATGGTTCGCAGTACCGCCGGAAGTTATTGTGAACGCGTCAATCGATTTCTAAACCAGACACGCTCCTCAATGGAATCACTCCCGCAACGGCCGGAAGTTTATTTTGCCTCTATCGAACAAGGCGGGCCGCGTCATCTTTTGAGTGAAAGCCTCCACTCGTCTGCCGTTGCAGCAGAAAAACCGGCAATTTCATCGCCGCAACGTAGAGCTGACCTTGCGGGTTCATCAATGTCATTCGGAACCCATTCCGGTTCGCGGCGTTATACCCAACCGGTTCCGCCAAGTTCTTTTTCTGTTTTTGAAAAAAAAGTTGAAGAAATTCAAACATCTCAACCCAATTCAACCAGATCGGAAAACACCGAAGATTCCTCAGCCGTTCCCGAAACACCTTTAACACCTTTGTCATTCGACTCCAATCCGGGAACTCCGCACAATGTTCAAACCGCTGCCTGGACAGAAATAGATTTGTCCTCCGAATTTCGTTATGGAAGTTTTGGAGTCCGTTCCAATTTTAATTCTTCGGTTTGTTCAACAGATAAGACTCCAATTATTCAGGTAGGACACCAGATTTCGGAAAAACAGATTGCCGAAAAACAGATTGCCGAAAAACAAATTGCTGAAAAACAAATTGCTGAAAAACAAATTTCAGAAAAACAGAGTTTAGAGAAACAGAGTTTAGCGGAACCGATTTTAGAGAAACAAACTCCCGAAAAACCAATTTCAAATGCCATAGTTGTTACCAACATCTCTTCTGAAAAACAAAATTCCGCCAATCAAAATAATACTCAACCTCTTCCGGTAATTGTTGCGGAAAAAAATACGGTTGCGGAAAAAGATACGGTTGCGGAAAAAGATATTGAACAACTGCCGCAAACACAGGGATTAATTTCTGTTTCGGAACGTTATGGGGCGTTTCCGCCGATTGTATTTTTTTTCTGTTTCTTTACAGTTTCGGTTCTTCTTGCTTTTTCGTTTCGTCTTTTGAAGAACGATCAAATCATACCGTGAAAAAACAGTTTAGGTAACTTCTAAAAACTAATATTAGGAGGAACGCTGGCGTCTCGCCTGCCCTGTTTTTTACAAAAAACGCTTAAAAATGCGGTCGAGACGACCGCGTTTCTTCTAACGATAAATTTTTACATTAGGTTTTTAGAAGTTCTCTTTATATACTCATCACACTTGACAATTCGGTTTTCGTTTTTTGACAAGATCAACGGATTTTGACGGGATCAACAGAATTTACATGATTTTTAAATAAAGAATACAAAAATTCGTAATCTATCATTGGAATATTTATTTTTTCCTGATGTTCTTTGTTATGTTTGTTGGCGGGGATTATTCCCATTCGATAGTTGCCGGCGGTTTGGAACTAATATCATACACAACACGGTTAACACCTTTAATTTCGTTAATAATTCGGGTTGACATTTTTCGGAGCAAGTTATCTGGGAGCGGCGACCAATCGGCAGTCATAAAATCGTCGGTGGTTACACAACGGATTGCTATAGCGTCGTCGTAAGTCCGTCCGTCCCCCATAACTCCCACACTTTTCACCGGCAACAGTACCGCAAAAACCTGTGACACTTCACGGTAAAGCCCGGCATTCCGAATCTCTTCAATAACAATAGCATCAGCATTACGTAATCGAGTGAGTTTTTCTTTTGTTACTTCGCCGAGACACCGCACCGCAAGTCCTGGACCTGGAAACGGGTGACGCCACACGAAATCTTCCGGCAATCCCAATTCTATCCCAAGTTTCCGTACTTCATCTTTAAAAAGTTCACGGAGTGGTTCGATGAGTTTGAATCCGAGTTTTTCTGGTAAACCGCCGACATTGTGGTGGAGTTTAATTGTTGCGGCGGGTTGAATACCGGTTTGATCAAGACTGGCTCCGCTTTCGATAATATCAGGATAAATAGTTCCTTGAGCGAGATATTGGGCGTTGCCGAATTTTCTAGCTGCTTCTGAAAAAACATCAATAAAATAATGTCCGATACGCCGGCGTTTTTCTTGGGGTTCTTCAATTCCGGCGAGTCGTTCCAAAAAACCGTCGGCTGCATCAACCGTATTGAGTTCAACATCGAAGTGTCCGCTGAATGCCCGAATCACGGCTTCGGTTTCCCCTTTTCGTAATAAGCCGTTATCTACCAAAATACATTTGAGTTGCTTTCCGAGTGATTTTGACAAAATTGCGGCAACAACCGCCGAATCAACTCCGCCTGAAAGTCCGCAAATTACTTGACCATGACCAACTTCGTTACGAAACCGTTCTACTGCGGCTGCTGCGAAATGTTTCATTGTCCATGTTCCCCGGCAACCGCAGATATTCCGAACAAACCGGTAAAATAATTCCGTACCATATTGAGTGTGAACTACTTCGGGATGAAACTGAACTCCGTAAAGATTTTTTTGGTGATGTTTTGCGGCGCAAATTGGGCAGTTGGGGGAAACGGCGAGTAATTCAAATTCCGGCGGTAGTTTTGTAACATGATCGCCGTGACTCATCCAAACTTGCCGGATATTGGGTGTTCCATAAAAAAGCGGTGATTGTGTACCGTTTTCGGTTAATTCGAGAGTTGTGCGTCCGTACTCACGCCCTGAAGCCGGTAATACGGTACCGCCGAAACTTTGAACCAATAATTGCATCCCGTAACAAATTCCAAGTACCGGAATTTCCAAATCAAATAATTTCAAATCACAACGTTTGGCTCCTTCGTCGTAAACACTGGACGGTCCGCCTGAAAGAACCAAGCCTTTCGGAGCAAGACGGCAAACTTCATCGGCTGTAATTGTGTACGGAACGATTTTCGAATAAACACCGTTTTCGCGAATTCGCCGCGCAATCAATTGAACATATTGGGCTCCGAAATCAAGAATCAAAATTGTTTCTTCCATAGAATTTATTGGGATATTTTATTTGAGAGATATTTTGGGGTTTTATTTTGTAATTATTCAGTAATGATCTTATCGTTTTATCATTGCAGGAATATAGACATGAGGTACGATGGTATTGGTAACAGGTGATTTTTGAAGCAATTTACGGTGTATTATAGGTGAAAACTTTAGAAATAAAAGGTAATTATTCAGTAGATTTTTTATTTTTCCTTTTTAACCCTGCTAGGATGAGAGAATAGTTGAGAGTTGAAAGTTGAGAGTGGAGAGTGTCGCAAGCGGATTACTACCCAAACGGTCATCATTCCGCATGCGACACTATTAACTATTTAACTATTAGGGAACTTCTAAAAACCTAATGTAAAAAATTTATTGTTAGAAGGAACGCGGTCGTCTCGACCGCATTTTTAGGCGTTTTTTGTAAAAAAACAGGGCAGGCGAGACGCCTGCGTTCCT
>JAITIZ010000009.1 GCA_031279215.1 Planctomycetaceae bacterium | reverse complement strand
AAATTATGATGAAAAAAGAACCATTGTATTCAGTTTAGGTACCTTCAACAGATTTTACTACAGCGGCTTATCTGTTTGAAGGTATCGGGTATGATGATATACGATACAATTATAAGTTGTGGACAAGCGCAGAAAGCGGGAAACATTGTTTCCCGCCTGTTGTAATAAATGGATTGACATTTATTTCAGCGTTCCTTCAAACTTTGCGAAATTCTTTTTGAACAGTTCGGCAAGGTGCTTGGCGGTCTTGTCATACTCCGCTTTGTCCGACCACAAATTGCGGGGGTTTAGAATCTCTGCCGGAACACCCGGGCAGGACGACGGAATTGATAAGCCGAAAATCGGGTCAACCGTCTTCACACTCTTCGTTAATTCACCACTGTGAATTCCGTCAATAATTGCCCGCGTGTATTTAATCGACAAACGTTTGCCCACACCGTATTTGCCGCCACTCCAGCCCGTGTTGATCAACCACGCCTTCGAACCGTACTGCTTCATATTGGCCGCAAGCAACTCGCCGTACTTCGACGGATGCCAGACCAAAAAGGCCGCACCGAAACATGCCGAAAACGTCGCTTGTGGTTCCGTCACGCCCATCTCCGTACCTGCAACCTTTGCCGTGTAACCGCTGATGTACTGGTACATCGCTTGCTCCGGCGTAAGTTCACTCACTGGCGGAAGAACCCCGAAAGCATCGCACGATAGGAAAATAATGTTTTTCGGATGCCCACCCATACACGGCTTCTTGATGTTCGCAATGAACTCAATCGGATACGAAGCCCGTGTGTTCTCAGTCAACGATTGGTCGGCAAAATCAACAGTTCGGGTTACCTTATCGAATACCACATTTTCCAGCACTGTGCCGAAACGGATTGCCTGATAAATTTCCGGTTCGTTTTCCGCGGACAAGTTAATGCACTTCGCATAACAACCGCCTTCGATGTTGACGATGCCATTTTCCGTCCAGAAATGCTCGTCGTCGCCAATGAGTTTGCGGTGCGGTTCGGTCGAAAGCGTCGTTTTACCCGTTCCCGACAAACCGAAAAAGAGCGAAACATCGCCATCCGCCCCTTCGTTGGCGGAACAGTGCATTGACACCATTCCATGTTTGGGCATCAGGTAGTTCAAAATGGTGAACACTCCCTTTTTCATCTCACCAGCGTACTGCGTGCCGAGAATGACAAATTCGCCCTGCTCAAAGGAAATCGCAACACTGGTTTTCGACAAAATCGACTCCTGCATCGGATTGGCAGGAAATTGTCCGGCATTGTAAATGACAAAATCAGGTTCGCCAAAATCACGGAGTTCTTCGGCAGTCGGACGAATCAGCATATTGTGCATAAACAAAGCATGGTACGCCCGACAACAGATAGTACGGATTTTAAGCCGATACTTCGTGTCCCACCCCGCAAAAGCATCCACAACATAAAGTTGGTCACGGGTATTGAGGTAGTCAATAGCGCGTGCTTTACTTTCGTTGAAATCGGCGGCGGACATCGGGCTATTGACATCGCCCCACCAAATGTCGGATTCAGATTCAGGATTTTTCACGATCCGTTTATCTTTTGGCGAACGTCCGGTTTTTTCACCGGAACTGTTGATTAAGGCACCAACATCAGTAACAGCAGTATGTTCCCGATTGATCGCTTCTTCGTAAAGCCGAGCAGGAACCGCATTGCGCAACACCCGACCAACGTAAATCCCATAAGAACTCAAGTCCAGTTCTAAACTCATAAAACTCCTTTCAAGGAATAAAGTAGTTAAAAAACAAAAGTGAAAAACAAAAATTGTTTGTGGATCATTTTTTGTAATATATCAGTGGAATTATTGTAGATAACAACCATAGTAGCCCTGAAAGGGCGTTAGTATTATAGCCCGCCCCAACGGGGTGGGTAACAAATCACCCCTAATTAACAAGCCCTGAAAGGGTGATAGGAAATTTTACACCGTTCGTTATTTAATCATTTTCCCGTTGCCCTTTCAGGGCGTCGGGGTGGGCGGGGAAACTTAAACCCACCCCGTTGGGGCGGGCTATAATACTAACGCCCCTATCGGGGCTAATATAAAAAACAAAAATTCCACTGATATATTACCATTTTTTTATATTCGGGAACTTCTAAAAACTCAAAATTTACCGCGAGTTCACAACGCGGGCTTGCTCCGCGCTGTTGAATTTTAGGCACCAAATGCGAGGTAAACTCCGCCGTTAACTTGGTTATTAGAAATTCCCTTAAAAAAATTACAAAAAATAAAAACCGAAATTTCGACTGTAATGCGTATAAAACAAGTTTTTCAATAAATTTGTGACACGATCAACTTCTCCATTGTTTCGACCAGCCCTTTGACAGTTTCAACACTTTTATAGAAGTTTGTTGCTTCTTCAGTGTTGAGCGGGATTTCGATGATTTTTTGTACACCGCCGCTGCCTAAAATCACAGGAACACCAACACAAAAACCGCCAACACTATATTCTTTTTCACACAAAACGGCACAGGGCATCAACCTCCGCTTATTTTTGACGACTGCTTCGACCATTTGGGCTGTTGCGGCTGCTGGAGCATAGTAAGCACTGCCCGTTTTCAGGAGTTCGACGATCTCCGCTCCACCGTCACGCGTCCGCTGAACAATTTTCTCAAGTTTTTCTTTTGTAAGGAGTTGTGTAACAGGAATCCCGCCGGCAGAAGCACAACTCAACAGCGGAACCATTGTATCACCGTGTCCGCCGAGCAGCATGGCGGAAACATCTTCCGTGCTGATGCCCAGTTCCGCGGCAATGAATGCCCGGAACCGTGCCGTGTCCAACACGCCTGCCTGACCAATAACCCGCTCACGCGGAAAACCGGTTACCTGCAAAACCCGTTGCACCATTGCGTCGAGCGGATTGCTCACGACAATCACCACCGCCTTCGGGCTTGTTTTGGCAATCTGTTCGGACACCGAACCGACAATTTTAGCGTTGGTTGCCAGTAAATCGTCACGGCTCATTCCGGGTTTGCGTGCAATTCCGGCGGTGATGACAACTACGTCACTGTTTGCGGTATCGGCGTAATCCGTCGTACCAATTATCGTTGCGTCAAACCCAAAAACCGGCGATGCTTCAAACAAGTCAAGGGCTTTTCCGGCTGGCATCGTTCCGGTCGGCGGAATGTCCAAGAGAATCACATCTCCAAGTTCCGCCGCAACAACCCAATGGGCCGTTGTTGCCCCGACATTGCCGGCACCGATAATCGTAATTTTGGAACGTTTCATTATTGTTTGTACCGCATGTGTTGGCGGTGTTCTATCTAAATTCTGTTAAAGGGAACTTCTAAAAAAACCCCTTGTTGTTAGTTAAAATTATGTTATGGGAACTTCTAAACACTCAAAATTTACCGAGCGTTAACAGCGTGGGCTTGCCCCGCGCTGTTGAATGTTAGGCACAAAATGCGGGGTAAACCCTGCCGTTAACTTGGTTTTTAGAAATTCCCTTATGCAAATAGCAAAATTAATAATTGTGCGGTCATAATTCTTAAAAACATTGTCAACGGATAAACTGTTACATATCCGACAGACGGTTTGTCGTTGCCTGCCGTTCCCACGGAATAGGACAGTGCCGGCGGATCTGTTGTGCTTCCTGCAACCATTCCCATAAGCGTAAAATAGTCAATCTTAAACACCGCATAAGCCAATGTTCCCACAACCAACAACGGAACCAACGTAATAATCACGCCAAGACCAACCCAAAATAAACCGCCGCCGCTGATCATCGTTTCAACAAATTTCTCGCCGGTAATCAAACCAACACACGCTAAAAATAAACATATTCCTACCTCACGCAACATCAAAACAGCACTGCGTGTCATCAGAGACGGAAATTTAATTTTCGGTCCCAATGCTCCCATCAATATTGCAACAACTAAAGGTCCTCCGGCTAAACCCAGTTTTACAGGTTGCGGCACGCCCGGAATATAAACCGGAATACTGCCCAAAATAACCCCTAAAAGTATCCCAACAAATATCGGGATCAAATGAGGTTCATCACTAACTTGAACTTGTTTTTCCAACTCGGCAGGTTTCGTATTAGCCTGCTTTTCCTTTTGTGCACTGTGTATTGGTGCACGATGTAAACGTTTATTTTCTTCGTCAATGTCTATTCTGAAGATGACCCGAATCACAATAATCGACAAAATAATACCAACCACGCCTAACGGATACGACATGGCATAAGCCGTCCCAAGAATACTCGAGTCATATCCCATATTGGTATAAGCCTGTTGCGCCGCACCTAAACCGGGTGTATTCGTAATCGCACCGGAAAGAATACCAACCATGATAGGCATCGAAATTCCTGTAACATAGTGAATCGCAACCGTAATCAATACAGCAGAAAAAACAATTGCAGCAGCAAGCAAATTCAACTTCAACCCGCCCGACTTGAATGCAACAAAAAAATAGGGACCAACCTGTAACCCAACCGCATAAACAAAAAGTATCAGCCCAAACTCTCTCACAAAATGTAACACTTCAGGATCAACAAAATGCTTGCCGCCGCTTTTGTCAACATACAATAAGTCAGGAAATTGCATACCAAAATGACTCACGGCTATTCCAACAAATAACACAAAAGTCATACCTAATGATAGACCGCCTATCTTAATCCGCCCCAACGCTATACCAAGTGATATAACAAAAGCAAATACCAAAACGATGTGACCAACACCGTTACCAACTAAAAGTTCATGGACCCAATTCATGTTTTTTAATTCAATAATTATATTTGTTAATTTAATAATCTTTGTAATAGGTGTAGTTGTTTTTTTGTAATTATTCAACGGATGGTTTGTTACAAAGTTATCCGTTCCGTGAATTGTTACTAATTTTTAATCTTTTAATTTGGCGCAAAGAAATTCTCTGTTGAGCCGTGCGATGTGTGCGATGGTAATTCCTTTGGGACATTCGGCTTGACAGGCTTGAGTGTTTGTGCAACTTCCGAATCCAAGTTCGTCCATTGTTGCGATCATTGATTTTGCCCGTTTCACTGCTTCGATCTTGCCTTGCGGTAACTTTGCTAACGCCGAAACTCTCGCTGCGACGAATAACATGGCCGACCCGTTTTTACACGTTGCAACACACGCACCGCAACCAATACACGCCGACGCATCCATTGACTCTTCCGCATCGTCTTTGGCAATCGGAATAACGTTACCATCAGGAACTCCGCCGGTGTTGACGGAAATGAAACCGCCTGCCTGTAATATTTGATCAAAAGCATGACGATTCACCACCAAATCTTTAATCACCGGAAACGCCGCCGAACGCCACGGCTCAACTGTAATTGTGTCGCCGTCTTTGAATTTACGTGCATGTAATTGACATGTTGTTATCTCTTCATCGGGACCATGCGCCCTGCCGTTAATGTACAACGAACACATACCGCAAATACCTTCACGGCAATCATGATCAAAAGCAACCGGTTCTTTGCCTTCGCAGATCAAGTGATTATTCAAAATATCTAACATCTCAAGAAACGAAGTGTCAGGCGAGATATTATCTATCTTGTAAGTTTCAAATTGTCCTTTTGCTTTGGCGTTTTTTTGACGCCATATTTTAAGTGTAAATTTCATTTTTTATTACAATATTTTTAAGTTTGGTGAGTTTGCCCAACAACATTTGCCAAAACCCCTTCACGGCAAAGTAATTTTGTCATTGATTGATTGAATGTTTATGAAATGAATCATCTTCCTATTTCTACCTGCGATGCATAACGGGAGTTAATAACTGTACTTTATTTTCCGTGTCAATGATTACTCTCATGTTTCTCATGTTTCTTAACCAAACAAAATTTCTTTTCGTGTTCGACCAAGGGCCGTTGTTGTTCAACAATATGTTGTAATTTTGTTGTTGCTTCGAGGGTGTCCAACATTGCGGTTCGGGCTTCTTCCATAATTTGAAGGAGTTCCGCTTCAAGTTTTTGAGTCAAATCCGTTCCGACCGCGATTTTTCCGTTCGACTCGCCAACTAATTCACTGATTCGGGTTGCCGCTTCATTGGATGACGTTGCCAACTTACGAACCTCATCGGCAACCACGGAAAATCCCGCTCCGGCTTTGCCCGCACGCGCCGCTTCAATTGACGCATTGAGTGCCAACAAATTTGTCTGACGCGCAATTTTCGAAACGACATCAATCACATTGGCAATTTCTCCCGATCCCACATTGATTTCACGCATCAATTGAGCAGTTTCCTTGACCTGTTTAACCATTCCTTCTATCTCTCGAAAAAACGCTGATGTAAATTTCTCTTGTTTTTCCGATTGTGCTTTTGCGGTCTCTTCACTTTTCCTTAGTTCGTTCTGCTGCATGTGAAAACACAACTCTGGACGGGATAAACCATTGTGTAACGCTATCGCCATCTCTTGACATGATTGATACCCGCACGCGCCGCAATCGAAAATATCCGTATCATACTCTTTCAGAAGAGACTCCACATAAATCCGATCACGTTGCGGTGTTGTCGGTTGCTTTATCGCGTTGTTTTCCCGAAGATTCTGATAACGCCGATGATAAATCGACGGCTTCCAATAAGCATCAATCTGCTGATGAAGAACTTCGTAATGATCATCGGATTGGTATTTTTCCTGCTCTTCCTGGTAAAGTTTGCGTAACATGTTGCTCCGCTGCTCCACCAACGACTCCAACTCGTCTTGTGACGGCAATCTGTTCCGCGCATACGTTGTGCCGGTGCCGGCGTTACAACCAAATTCACAGTTCAAACAGTCAATCAAAAGCGGATTGGTTTTGGCTTTTCGCGAAGCGTCCAAGTGATCTAGATAATGATAAACTCCAGCACCTTCAATTTTTCGAATATTTTCCTCAATTCCGGTAACATCACGCATTGCTGTTCGCATGAGACCGCCCGGCGTGGGAAACAGAACTGCCCGTTCTGCTGCCGGATTATCGTAATCTGTCGGTTCAAATTGACCAAGATCAATTTTTTGTTCCTTCAAATAATCGTCCAACTTTGCCATCGTAACATTGTAATCACCAAGTTGCGTCTCCTCAAATTCACGCTTTTTGGCAATACAAGGCGAAATCACAACAATTTTATGATCAGTGAATTGCGTATAAAATTCCCGAATCATTTGAATGGTGTGCAACATCGGGCTGTGCGCCGGAGCCAGATACGGAATCAATTCCGGTCGGTAAATCTGAATATAGGTTACGATTGCCGGACACGGTTGTGCGATGACAAGTTCGGGATTTTTTGCCTTGATGTATTCAATGTAAGACTTAACCGTCAACTCCGCACCAAAACTGACATCAAAAACCGCTTTGATTCCAAGTGAACGGAGCCAAGTGTTGAATTGGAAATAGCGTTCGGGAAAATTAGCGGCAATCGCCGGCGCAACAATTGCAATCATTTTAATTCCGCAATGCAAATCATTGAAAAATCGTTCCATATCATCAATAATTTCCCGCGCACCATGTGAACACGCCCGAATACAAGAACCGCAACCTATACATAAGTTGTGATTCAGATTGATATACCGTCCGTTACTGCCGTCATTACAATACCGAACCGGACAAACACGGATACAGACATTGCAATTGACACAATAATCTTCATTGACACGAACAACAGGAGATAATTTTTTCATAGTGTGAGTATTGTTAAAAGCGTTTTAAAAAGGGCAGTTAATAATATAAGCCGATTAAAAATTGCGAGTGAATGATTATCTCCGAATTAGTCTTTGTAGTTTCTTGTTGAGAGTTTGACTGTTTCGTAATTCAGCGGTTCTTTGTGCAGTGTTGGGTTTTGATTTTCTCCCTGATATTCCCATGCGGCAACGTACTTATAATTTTCGTCGTCTCTTTTTGTTTCGCCGTCTTCGGTTTGCATTTCTTCACGGAAATGTCCTCCGCATGATTCTCGACGATTGAGAGCGTCGAGTGCCATGAGTTTTCCGATTTCGATAAAATCTGCTAATCGTATTGCTTTTTCCAATTCTTGATTAAACTCAGTATTTTTGCCCGGCACCAAAATATCCGACCAAAATTCTTTACGGACTTCTTCGATCAAATTGATTGCTTTTTTCAATCCGTTTTCGTTTCTTGCCATGCCGACATATTCCCACATGATACGTCCTAATTTTTTGTGAATGATGTCAACAGGTTGTTTTCCTTTGATATTGAGAATTTTGTTTATTTTTTCTTTAACTTGATTTTCTGCTTCGTTGAATGCTTCATGGTTGGTATCGGTTTTCGGCGTTTGTATTTCGTGCGATAAATAATCTCCGATAGTGTACGGCAGTACGAAATATCCATCCGCCAGACCTTGCATTAGAGCCGAGGCCCCCAAACGATTTCCGCCGTGATCGCTAAAGTTAGCTTCGCCGATGGCGTACAATCCGGGAATTGTTGTCATCAAATTGTAATCAACCCAAATGCCTCCCATCATGTAATGTATTGCCGGATAAATTTGCATCGGTTCTTTGTACGGATTAACGTCGGTGATCTTTTCATACATTTGGAAAAGATTTCCATAACGCTCGGCTATCACTTTTTGACCTAACCGCTCTATTGCACTTGAGAAATCCAAAAAAACGGCAAGTCCGGTTTCGTTCACGCCAAATCCGGCGTCGCAACGTTCTTTTGCCGCACGCGAGGCAACATCACGCGGAACAAGATTTCCAAAAGCCGGATAACGCCGCTCTAAATAATAATCACGATCCGATTCAGGAATTTGCGATGGTTTGATTTGTTTTTTTCGTAACTTTTCAACATCGTCGCGTTTTTTCGGTGTCCAGATTCTGCCGTCATTGCGAAGCGATTCTGACATTAGTGTAAGTTTCGATTGTTGTTCACCGTGAACCGGAATACATGTCGGATGAATTTGTGCAAAACACGGATTAGCAAAAAATGCGCCGCGTTTGTAACATTGTATTATTGCCGAACCATTGCTATTCATTGCGTTCGTTGATAAGAAAAAAACGTTGCCGTAGCCGCCGCTTGCAATGACCACCGCATGAGCACCGTAACGTTCAATTTCACCTGTTTCCAAATTGCGAACGATAATTCCTTTCGCCTTGCCGTCGATTAAAACCAAGTCCAACATTTCATGACGATTGTACGATTTAACATTTCCGGCGGAAATTTGACGATTAAGGGCGGCATACGCTCCAAGTAATAATTGTTGTCCGGTTTGTCCGCGAGCGTAAAAAGTTCGGGAAACTTGAGCACCTCCAAAAGAACGATTCGCCAACAAACCACCGTACTCGCGAGCAAAGGGAACACCTTGAGCAACACATTGATCTATTATTAACGGACTCACCTCGGCTAATCGATAAACGTTTGCTTCACGCGAGCGATAGTCGCCTCCTTTTATTGTATCGTAAAATAGACGGTATATTGAATCGTTATCGTTTTGATAATTTTTAGCGGCGTTGATTCCGCCTTGGGCCGCGATAGAGTGTGCGCGTCTTGGACTATCGGATAGGCAGAATACGTTCACGTTATAACCCAACTCGCCAAGAGACGCCGCAGCCGACGCACCGCCTAAACCAGTTCCAATGACGATAATTTCCAGTTTTCGCTTATTTGCCGGGCTGACTACTTTTATAGTTGCTTTATGACGAGTCCACTTCTCGGACAAAACACCGTCAGGAATTTTCGATGACAATTTAGGTTCTGACATATTTGTTAAATTGTTTGTATTTTTGTAATCTATCAGTGGAATTTTTGTTTTTTGATCTTAACCCCGCTAGGGGTGTGAATGTTGACCGTAGGTTGTGCTTCGCTACACCTACGGTTATGCACATCTCGTCCCTGCGGGACTAAGAAAACATAAGAGATTAAGGAAATTCCACGAAAATAGAACCAAAAAAATTATTCCACTGATATATTACCAAAATTAAATTTTTAAAATGAACAAGATTGTTCAACAATAGTTCCGACCACGTTCATTCCGTAGTTTCCGACCTTCTCTCCTTCTCTCATGTCAATATTTTTTGTAAACCTAAAAAGAAATAAATAGGTATTGAAATGAAAGATAAAGTAACAACAATTGCATAAATTTTTGCGATTAGTTGCAAACGCGGAATCCATTTTGAGTTATTCAAGCCGATTGATTGAAAGGCACTCCAAAATCCATGAGAAATATGAAAATACAAAGCACACATCCAAACGATGTACAAAACGCAATAGTACCATTTGCTAAATAAATCAACTAACAAATCGTATGCGTTTGCGCCGTCGTTGCCTAAAATATGTTGCAATTGCATTTTTGCCCAGAAATGACAAAAATGTAAACCGAGAAAACCCAACACGATCACGCCCAAAACAAACATGTTTTTCGATGCCCACGATGATGCCGCTGCTTTGTTGGTAACTAAATATTTCACCGGACGAGCCGTCTGATTTTTTAACGTAATCATAATTGAACAAATGATATGAACAACAAAACCTGACGCTAATACCGGAACCATTATTTGTATGAATATATTAGTATCCATAAATTCGCACGTAGTCTCGTAAAACTTGCGAGAATACAACGCCGTTAAATTAAGCAATACGTGGACGACAAGGAAAATCATTAAAAATAAACCGCTCAGGCTCATGATCAGTTTTTTCCCAATTGATGAACAAATAAAGTCTATCATAATATTGAATTTTTAATTGAAATTTTTGTGTTTCAAATTAACCCCGCTACAGGACTAATTAAAGGCAACTGCTAAAAACCTCCAATAAAATCAAATTTTACTCGACCAAAGTCAATTTCATTTGAATAAAAAAATGAGTTTTTAGGTCATTATTCAGCGGAATTTACAAAGTTAAAATTCGGAATAAATTTATCGATAAAACCTTATTGATAAAATCGACAAAAATAATTTTTAGGTATTTTAAGTATTTTAGGTATTATAGGTCAGTGAAATTGGCAAAGTTAAAATTCGGAATAAATTTATCGATAAAACCTTATTGATAAAATCGACAAAAAATAATTTTTTGGGTATTTATTCAGGGGAATTGGCAAAGTTAAAAATTCGGAATAAATTTATCGATAAAACCTTATTGATAAAATCGACAAAAAATAATTTTTAGGTACTTATTCAGTGGAATTGGCAAAATTGAAATTCGGAATAAACTTATCGATAAAATTTTTTAGGAAACTTCTAAAAACAGCCTCTTTTTGAAAAGCAGAATCAAAAAATAAAGCAATTGTGCAATAGTCTAATCAAAATTTGAGTTTTTAGAAGTCCCCCTATTGATAAAATAATTATTTAATGGAATTGGTAAAGTTGAAATGCGGAATAAACTTATCGATAAAAACCTTAAGGAACTTCGGAAAACAGCCTCTTTTTGAAAAGCAGAACCCAAAAATAAAATGTTTATGCAATAGTCTAATCAAAAATTGAATTTTTAGAAGTCCCCCTTATTGATAAAATACGAATTTTGGGAAAATTAAAATACACAAAATACGATGTTTGGATAAAATTTTATTTTGCCTAAATTCTCATTTTTTGAAGACGTACTAAACCGCTGAAATATTTACGAATTATTTTTGTTTTGCCATTTGTTTTGGGTCGAGTGCTTTTTTTAGGTCGTTTGGTTGTAGGATATTTTTTTCACTACAAATATCCCGAATGGTTTTCCCTGTTTTGAAGGCTTCTTTTGCGATAGCGGCGGCTTTTTCGTAACCGATATATGGATTCAGACCGGTTGCCATTGCCAGACTTCGTTCTATTGCGTCATTACAAACTGTTTCATTGGCTTCCATTTTTTTCAGTGCTTTTTCGGTGAAAACTTTTGTTGCGGCTGAAAGTATTCGTATTGACTCGATCACCGTATCCGCCAACACGGGCATCATGATATTGAGTTGAAATTGTCCGCCGGTTACGGCTGCTGTGGTGATTGTTTGATCGTTTCCTGCAACTCTTGCTGCAACTTGCATCAAACTTTCGCATAAAACCGGATTAACTTTTCCCGGCATAATAGAACTGCCCGGTTGTAAGTCTGGAAGTACAACTTCGTAGTATCCACATCGCGGTCCGCTGGATAAAAAGCGGATATTGTTAGCAATATTCATTAGCGAAACAGAAATTGATTTGATCAACGCATGAGCGGTAACAAGTCCGTCACGTTGTGCATTTGCTTCGAAATGATCTTTTGCTTCGACAAACGGAATAGACATTAATTCCGCCAATTTTTCTGCGACTTGTTTTCCGAATTCAGGATGTGTATTTAAACCAGTTCCAACGGCGGTTCCGCCGACAGGCAATTCTAAAATTTGTTGTATCGCAGATTGAGCGCGTTCTTTTGCCAATTCTACTTGCCGTGCGAAACCGCCGAATTCTTGACCAAGTGTCATTGGCACAGCGTCGGCAAGATGAGTTCTGCCTATTTTTAATACGTCTTTCCACATTTGAGATTTTTGCAACAAAATTTTATGGCAATCAAACAGTGCTGGAATCAAAGTATTTTTGATCAAAATTGCGACAGCGACGTGAATGGCAGTTGGGAAAATATCGTTTGTACTTTGTCCGAGATTGACATGATCGTTTGGGTGAATTCGTTTTTTGGGGTCGAATCGATCACCGCCGAGTAATTCGATTGCACGGTTTGCAATAACTTCGTTTGCGTTCATGTTGCTTGAGGTTCCGCTTCCGGTTTGATAAACATCAATAGGGAATTCGGCATCGAATTTACCGTTGGCGACTTCGTCTGCTGCCGTGATTATTGCATCAACATCTTTTTCTATTAACGGAGATGCACAATTTTCAAACCTACCGAGTTGGAAATTGACTTTAGCCGCAACTTTTTTGACAAGCCCCAACGCGTGAATTAAATCAGTTGAAATTTGTTTACCGGAAATTGGAAAATTATTTACCGCGCGTTGTGTTTGCGAACCGAAATAAGAATCACGCGGAATAGCAACTTCACCCATTGTATCGCGTTCAATACGCACCTAAACCTCGCTTTCTATGTTTTGTAACAAAAATAATCACTCTTGTTGAAACACAGTAAAAAACTGCTGCCATTATTTCAACAAATAATCACGTGAAAACTTAAACACCGATTTTTTACTTTGGAACGATACAAATAATTCTTGTTTTTATTGCAACGGAACATTAGTTAGAGGGAAATCTTTGCAAACCTCACTTTGGGTTATTTGAACATTTGTAATATATCAGTGGAATTTTTGTTTTTTATCTTAGCCCCGCTAGGGGCGTCAGTATTTTTTACTGAATCGCCCGCCCCAACGGGGTGGGGCTAAGTTTCCCTTCCCACCCCAACGCCCTGAAAGGGCAACGGGAAGATGATTAAATAACGAACCGTTTAA
>JAITIZ010000134.1 GCA_031279215.1 Planctomycetaceae bacterium | reverse complement strand
GTCTTTAGAATTTGTAGAAAATTACACGAAGGAGATTAGATTAGATTAAATGGACGAAAAAATAAAAAAATCTCTCAAGGATTTAACTTAGAATATGCAATGCCAAATCAGGTAAAAATAATTACAATAAACCCAAACTGTAAATAACAGGATTGTTTACGCTTTATCGCCGGAACGTTATACGAAATAACCCCTAAGATTGGTTTAAAATTATTGTATAAAATGGTATTTGACAAAATAAAATAAATTTGGCAACAAATATAGGAAGATTTTATAACATTATGGAATTACAGGTTTACATTTCACAATTAAAAGACGAAGAATTTGATTACAATATTGAATATCCAATTGGCAACAGACAATATGCTCCCAAACCAATATATTGGGGGTATCGGCTTGTTGACTTATTTAAAGACATTGTTCATAAAGTACTTGATCATGACGAAAATACGAAACAGACAGATTGGGGTACATTCGTTATAAAATTTACAAAAACAGATTTAATGGAATATCTATTAAAATATGTTGTTATGTATGAAAAAGATTTGGAAAAAATGTCTGAAAACTTTTTTAAGGAGATTTATAAACAAAACACCTTGGGCGGAGTTAACACGCTTCTCAATCAAACAAAAAAATTACCGGATGGTGAATATTTACTGGTAGCACAAGAATTATTTTAAAGAAAATTTTCATTAAAAAAAATTTAATTATGTAATTTTGAAGGGAAAATAATTAGGTTATTCCGTTACGTTCTATTTCTGTGCTCCACTCCATCCGCATTTTGTTGGTTTTGGTCTTGTTGTGCAAACGCTTATTCGTAACTATCTATTTTTGTTATTATTTCCGTATCGTTTACTTTTGAGTAATACAAATAAAAAATGTACGTTAAAATCTGCGGCATGACAACACCGGAATCGGCACAACGGTGTTTGGAAATTGGAGCTGACATGATTGGGTTGGTTTTTTATCCGCCAAGTCCAAGACATGTTAATGTTTCAAAAATCCGTGAAATTCTGGATGCCGCAGAACCGTTTCGTAAACATGGACGTAAAACTGTTCTGGTTGTTGTTGATTCTTTACCGGACGAAATAGATTCCCGTATTGATTTTGTCCAATTACACGGTTCCGCTTCCGGTGAATTTTCGGCAAAACGAATTAAAGTCATCAAAAACCGTCAGATGTGTAACAGGTTACTCAATGAATCCGTAACAAAAACAGCAGATGATTGTCTTTATCTTCTTGAGATGTCGTGTGGATTTTTGCCCGGCGGTAACGGTGTTGGCTGGAATTGGCCGGAAGCAAGGGAATTTTGCGAACGATTTTCAACTTTTCTCGCAGGCGGCATCACACCGGAAAATGTACTTGATGTTATTGTTCAGGCAAAACCCTATGGGATTGATGTTTCCAGCGGTGTTGAATCTTCGCCGGGTGTTAAAGATTTTAATAAGGTACAACAATTAATCGAAAAAATAAACATCATTTCCACCTAATTTTAACAACGAAACAACCTCAGTAGTTCATCCAAATTTTAGATTGACGATTTTAGATTACAGATTTTATTAGTCATCAATCCGTAATCATCAACCCGCAATCATTAATATATTTTGTGAATCGAAAGATGTTGTTTTTTACAGTTATACATTTCACACCTCTAGCGGGGTTAAGATCGAAAAACAAATATTTCCTTGAAATGTTACGGAAAATATTGTTTTAACAAAGTTCTTAATTGATTAAACGTAAAATGATGAATGCAAGAAGGATATTCTGTATTGTTCGCGCAACAGGAAAATATTATGATCGTTCAACCCGAATAATTGCGGTGCTTTGTTTTTCTTTAACCGGGCGAACCTGAATCTGAACAGCAATTCGTTCACGAATTGCCGGAATATGAGAAATGATACCGATTTGTTTCCCCTCTTGCCGCAACCCTTCAAGAACATTCAGTGCCGTATCAAGAGTTTGTTCATCCAACGTGCCGAACCCTTCATCAAGAAAAAGCGAATCAACACGAACCTGATGACTCGACATCGAAGAAAGTCCCAACGCCAACGCAAGACTTACCAAAAAACTTTCACCGCCGGAAAGATTCTTTGTTGACCGAACCGCTCCGGCTAAATCCGCATCAATAACAACCAATTCCAATGATCTGTCCGATAAATCGTTATACAAAAGACGATACCGATCCGTCATCTTTTCAAGTTGTTGGTTGGCATAGTTAAGCATCATCCGAAAAGTTAATCCTTGTGCAAAAGTTCTGTATTTTTTGCCGTCAGCCGAACCAATTAAATCGTCAAGCGTGTACCAAAGATCACAAATATTACGTTGCCTTTCTTGTTCTTTTTTCTTTTCAGTTTGTTTTGCCATATCATTTTCATATTGATTCAATTGACTGTCAATGGCTCCGATTTCCTGTTGAAATGACGCAATTTTTTCTGCAAGTTCTTTATATTCGCACAATATTTGTTCGGCATCCGGTTGACCTTCTTTTTGTTGTTCGGCGGTTTCGTTTGCCAATGCGGTTTTATTTTCGTTGCGGCGTGTTTCCAATTGAATTCGTTCTGTTTCCAGACGTTGTTTTTCTGTTTCAAGAGTATGCCGGATTTCTGAGGTAAGTCTTGACGACTTAAATTCGTCCTCCGAACCAAAACCGGCTTGTTGAAGAGATACCGTCAACTTTGTATTCAAATCGGTTATTGTCAAATCAGCATCCGTAACGTTTTTGTCAACAATCACATAACGCCGCTGGAGAAACAAATATTCGTTTTCCGCTTCTTGCCGTTTTTTGAAAATAGTTTCCAACATCTGTTGAGTGCGCCGAACAGATTCTGCATACTGACGTTCTACTTCATCAGGATTTTTATTACCAAAAATAGTTGTTCGTTGTTCGATTTGTTCCTGATGTTGTTTTGATCGTGTTTCAAATTCTTTGGTTTGCAGTTGATGTTGCGTGTCCAATAACCGGAGAATTTCTTTTTCACCGTTCCGTTTATCCTGAAGATTCAACCCTTCCCGAAGTAATCGGTGAAGTGATTCTGTTTCCGCACGGAATTTTTCCGCTTCAGCAATATTGTTCGAAATTTCACGTACATTTTGTTCCGAATTTTTTATTTCTTCATCTATTGTTTCCAATGACGGCAAACGGTCCAGATCAAAAAGTTTCAGTAATTTATCGATCTGAAGTTGTTCTTGTTTTGATTTTTCAGAATTTTCATTGAGTTGTAATTGTAATTGCGAAAGTTCTCGTGAAGATGTTTTCAGTTCAATTTCGGTTTTATTCCATGTTTGAGTGAGTTCATCAAGACGGTGTTTGGCATCATCAAGTTTTGATCCGGTTTCATCCGGTTTCGGAATATTTCCGTTCACAAAAGGATGTTCCAACGCCCCGCAAAGCGGACACGGTTGACCATGGTGAAGATAGTTACGGTGTTCTTCCAAAGCGGAAATTCGATTCAACGACATCCATTCGGCTTCAAGTCCGGCAACTTCCTGTTTTGCCGATTCGATTTTTTGAACAAAATCTTGTCGTTTAAATTCTGTATCTTGAATTGTTGCTTCCGCTGTTTTAATTCGTTCCAATAACTCTGTTTTTTCAGTTTCAATTTTTATAAGATAAATTCCTGCGGTACGAAGTTGTTGCCAATATTGAATTTGTTTTGAAATTTCGGTTTGCTTTTGCACCCAATCGGACAAATTTTTTCCGGTTAAAAGTTTTTCGGTATTTTTCTCCTGTTCTTCCAGTGTTTGGGTAAGCGATTCAATAGTTTGGTTTTTCAGTAAAACGGTAAGTTGTTTTTCAAATTCAATTACGTTTTTCTGATGAATATTACGGTCAATATCCAATTGATCGATTTGTTGCCGAACTGTTTTAAGTGTTTCATCATATCCGCTGATTTTCGTATCGAGTTCGCGGACATGCCGAAGTATTTCCAAACCGCTCTCATGTTTTTTCTGCGCAACATTTAATTCCTCCGCTACACGGTGTTCTTCTTCACGAATCAACATTAGTTTTTCATTTGCCGAAGGAAGTTCTTTTGTAATTGTTTCCCAATCTGCTTTTTCTGTTGCAAGATTTTTGCGGTGTGTCTCCAAAATATGAAACATGGGTTCCAGTTCCAATGCCTTCATTGCCAACACCAATTGTTTTGCTTTCGGCTGAAAAGCAATTTCTGAACGGCAAAATATTTCCCATGCCTCTTCAAGTTTTTGGTTTTCATTTTTCAGTTGAGTGATTCGCTCGAAACGCTGCCGGATTTGTGTTAATTCGCGAAGACGTTTTTCGCTGGTTTCAATTGTTTGTTTAAGTTGATTGCGAATCGCCTGTTTTTCTTCAATTTTTTCAATATCATAAGGCGCAATTCCCCGAAGTTCCGTTTCAATTAATTGAAGTTTATTTTGTTCTTCCCTATTCCGTTCATGGACTTTTCTCGAGATATCACCATAAATTTCCGTACCGGTAATTTGTTCCAGAATTTCCGACCGGTCTTTGGCATCGCTTTGCAAAAACTTATCAAAATCTCCCTGAGCCAGAAGCATTGACCGCGTGAAACGGTCAAAATTCATACCGGTCTTCTCTTCAACAATTTGCGGTACTTTCGACAATTTTGTTTCGAGCGGTTTCCATGTTGTTCCATTGTCTATGGGTTCTGCGATTTCGTGTTTCGGTTTTTGAAAATTGCCATCCGGCTTTTTGTTGGCTCGCTTCTGATACCACGAACAAAGAAACGTTCCATTTTTATTTGTTTCAAAAACAACTTCGGCTGAACAAAAACCTGTTCCGCGTGACATGATTTCGTTTTCGCTCTGGCTGATTGATCTTAAACGCGGTGTTCTGCCGTAAAGAGCAAGGCAAATCGCATCAAGAATCGTTGTTTTTCCGGAACCGGTTGGTCCCACAATTGCAAAAATTCCACTCGACGTAAATAAAGGATCGGTAAAATCAATCCTTGTTTTTCCAACCAACGAATTAAGATTTTCCAACTCAACCGAAAGAATTTTCATGTTACATCATTTATTGAAATTCTGCGTCTCTATTTTGGGGAACAAATATTGGGAGAGAATCGTTCAAAAAATAACTATCTATTTTAACAGCCATTTTTCATTTTCATTAAAATTGACGGGAATAATTGTTCTGATTTTCATGTTAATTTACGGCGGCTGTGGAATTTTATTGATTGATTATTTTTTTCAGATGTGCGATACTTCGTTCTGCTTGATCAAGAGTGCCGCACTCAACACTCAACACAATATCTTGCGGCAAGGGGCGTAAAATCGCAACAACCGCTTCCCAATCAATCACGCCGTCACCGCAAGCGCAGCCAACCGCTGTTCCCATAACTTTACCGCGTTCGGCGTCGGATTGTTCTACTGAAATATCTTTGGCGTGCATGTGAACTAGACGATGTTTAATTTTGTCCAGCCATTTGACGGGGTCTTGACCTCCGAGATAGGCATTTCCTGTATCGAAATTTGCGCCAACCCATGGTGATTGAACAAGATTCATAATCCGGTCATATTTTTCAGGAATTAGCGAATACGTTTGATGCATTTCCAACCCAATTTTAATACCGCGTCGTGAAGCAACTTTTTCTGCTTCTGTGATTGAATATTTAATTAGGACGAAATCATCTTCTTCGGTTGTCCAGATTTGTTTGTGTCCTTCGTGCGTGTTAATGACCGGTGCGCCGCATTCTTTAGCGAACCGCGAGGCTTGTTTCAGATATTCTACGGCGATTTCGGGTTTAGACAGTTGCGAATGGGACGACAATGCAGATAATTTCAAGCCGTGTTCCTCCACACAATCCCGAATCCGAAACGGATCATCAAGCATGGACACACTGTGAAAATAACGTGCTTCACTCAGTAGTTCGCGTCCCCAATGTACCATTGGTTCAATATATTCGTAACCTAACTCAGCAGCAAAACGAACTCCCCACTCAAATGATTTATGTGAAGTACGAATTGCTTCTAAATTGAGACCTATCCCAATTTTACCCATTTTATTATTCTCCTGTATTGAGTTGAATTGAATTGGATTTTCAACAGAAACCTGCCGGAATAACAACGTAATTCTTTTTACAACATTCTTCTTTACGGGATAACCGGTTTGGTTTTCAATTGTGTATTGAATTTTATTATCAATGGGGATTATTATTGTTCCGTTGGGAAAAAATGTCAACCCCAAAATCCGGTCAGAAAAGTAAACATCCTAATTGCCATAAAAAAATTGTTGCAACATATTATATTCATTGATTTTTAATTCTGATAGTAACGGTCTATTTAAATATTGAAAAAATAATACCGAATGTTACTCTTTCAATTTTTAAATAGACAGTTACCCAAAACAGTAACAGTCTATTTTCTTAACGGTCACATAATTGAAATCGTCCGCAGATTACGCAGATTTTCGCAGATTATTTTAAAAAGTTTTTTGAAAATAATTTTTTGTATTTTTTGTCTATTCTTCCTTTGTTTGTTTCGTTATTTCGTACTTTCAAAAAATAATCCTTGAAAATCCGAGAATATCGAAAATCTGCGTCATCTACGGACGAAAATAGACAGTTACCCAAAACAATCCCTCAAAACAAAATCTCTTGTTTCACCGAAAAATCCACCGAAAAATAAAAAAATGTGTAGATACTTTTGCCCCGCTAGGGGGGTGAAAGTAGTTGATAGTGGAGAGTGTCGCAAGCGGATTACTACCAAAACGGTAATCATTCCGCATGCGACACTATCCACTATCAACTATACTGTATCCTGCTGTAATAATTTGGTCTTTTAGTAGGAACGCGGGCGTCTCGCCCGCAATAATGGTAATTTCGTGCAGGCGGAACACCTGCGTTCCTAAAGTGACCAATTTATGACAAGATAAAGTATCGTTGATAGTGGAAAATGAAGAGTTGATTATTGACAAAGCCCCCAATACCACTTCATCCCCAAAGTCCCACAAAACTAAAGCTCCACCTGCATTACTCTTTATTACAAAACTCTCATAGAGTTCTATGAGATATTTTCATTTTGATGTGTAAATGGGAAATAATCAGAAAAAATAATCTGTGAAAATCCGGCGGACGAAAAACTTGAAAGACTATTGGTAATTCGGTAAAATACCTATTCTTTGATCAGTTACCGTAATTATTCAGCCGAATTTTCGTAATGACTTTGATTTCCTTTTCCACAAACTTTATTTTCACCTAATTTTCCAAACAAAACAACCTCAGTAGCAATGAATCCCCAAAAAAGATAAAACCTCATTACTTCCTTGTTTGTTTATTTTTTTAGTGAGGTAATGAGGCTGTTGAAACGACAACAATACTTTTTTTGCAGATGATTTTCGTCCAAGAACAGAAAATTTTTTTTCTTCTATTTTGGGGCTTGACATATTTTGATTGGTCATGTAAAATGGTGAACAATTGATTTTTGTTTTTTAATTTCATTTTTGGAGACTAAATTATATTTTGAAAAATAAGTTGCCCGAATTTTTGTTCGGGTGTTAAAAAATCGAGTACGTCAACTATTGAAAAAATTCGCTTCGGCGAGTTGTAATTTCCTACATGACAACCGGATTTTCCGGGTAGAAAATTACAGAGGAATAACAAAGTTACGTGGCTTCCGTTGAGGGAGCGTCGCGTGTTATTCCTTGGGGTAATTCAGCGTTACATTGTAACGCACCACTTTTGTCGGTGGGAATGAGCCTGATTTTTCAATCGTGTCGCTCCTAATCTAAGAGCGATATTCTGTTGCCGTTTCTCGGCGTTATGTTTTTCCTGCTTTGTAACAAAACAGATTATTTGTTATGTAATCTGAATTTCAATATCTTCATTTTATAAGGAGCCAAACGCATGAAGATTAGATTTTTTCGAGGATTTACTTTAGTGGAATTACTTGTAGTGATTGTAATTATCGCAGTGTTAATTGCTCTTCTGTTGCCGGCGGTTCAGGCAGCGAGGGAAGCCGCACGGCGTACTCAGTGTACCAATAGACTTAAACAAATCGGACTTGCTGTCCATATTTTTCATGATTCACAAAACGCATTGCCGCCGTATGCTGTTGCAGGATATGCCAGATCTCTTTTTTGGGGAATGTTGTATCCCTACATGGAACAGCAAACCTTATACGATTCACTCAAAGAACCTTACAGTTACTTGGGAGGTTTTGTTACTATCAACGATTGGTGGAATTCCAAACTCAATGCCGATTATCGAAAAGCGTTTGGTTCTTTTAGCGGTTATCAATGTCCAACTCGCCGTTCCGGTTATTATGCGAACGAATTTGCGACCAATAATAATAACACCAATGATACGATGGATGCAGCCGGACCTCAAGGGGACTATGCCTTTATCTGTTCCAATCGAATAGGTAATTGGTGGTATTTTGAAAATGATACCAGTGGATCAACGACAAGTACTCTGAATTGTATTTCAGGAGCTCGCGGTCCTTTTCGTGCAGCTTTTTACACTTTGGCAGGTACTGCCGGTCAACAACTTACATGGACTCCTCGTGATACATTAGCATGGTGTTCCGACGGATTAAGTAATCAGTTCTTCATCGGTGAAAAACATGTTCCACTTGGTCGTCTCGGTCAATGTCCCAATGATATTTATATTTCTTCTAATGCTGTCAGAACTCGGACAATGGGGGAATGTAGTTATTTAAGAGGTTACAACAGTAGAACAACCTCCGCAGCAAGAACACTCGCTTCTTATGAAGCATTTACCGCAACCGGACTTACCGCAGGTATCATTGGAGAGTATCCAATTTGCCGACCAAGTGACTACGAAAGTGATACCGTACCAACATCGGGTCCTTATCATTCCGCTTACCGTGCTCTTGGTTTTGGCAGTTGGCATCCTGGAATTTGTAACTTTCTACTTGGCGATGGGGCAGTACGTGGAGTTGCAGTTACAACCACAACAAAAATTCTTCGTGTCTATTCTTTTGTTGATGATGGCGAAACCGCTTCATTACCATAGATGGGAGTTTTTACGAAAAGTATTCTGTGTAGATAATTCATATTTTCAACAAAATTTTTTTAATGGGAGAATATTTATGACCTCTAAAATCAATCGTCGTCAATTAATTGGAGCAATTGGCGGAGTTTCCCTTACGGGTGTTTTAGGAAATGAATCATTTTCTGCTCAAACAGTTATTTCTAATTCTGGGCGGAATTTTGAAACGGAAATTTTGGTTTGCGGCGGAGGACCGGCGGGTTTTGCTGCGGCGACGAATGCTGCGCGGCTTGGGCGAAAAGTACTGATACTTGAACGTTATGGTCGTCTTGGCGGAATGGGAATTTGCGCACGTGTTTGGCCTCTGATGGGCGGAGTACAAAGTCCGTTTGTTAAGGAAGTTCACGACAAAATTGGCGGTAATGGTTTCGACCCTGAACGTGCAGATTTACATTACGCCGATCTTCTGGAACAAGCCGGAGCAAAAATTTTACTACACAATTGGGTTACTGAACCGATTATGGAAGGAAACCGAATCGTTGGTGTTAAAACGGTTTCAAAAGAAGGAATTCATACGGTATCCGCTAATTTGGTTATTGATGCAACCGGAGATGCCGATGTTGCGGCAAACGCTGGCGTTCCTTTTGAAATGGGACGAGAAGGTGATGGTCTTGTACAACCGATGTCAATTATGTTTGCGGTTGAAGGTGTTGCGGATAATGCTCAATATTGTGGGAGTGAAGAAGCGGCACGTGCTACCTCAATTGATAACAATGAGACTTGGGAAACAGTAACAACCCGTGCTCAGAAGAACGGTGAACTTCCTGAAACAGTTGGTGTTGTGCGCACCTATAAAATGGGACGGCGAGGCAAAGCCTGTGTTAATGCAACACAAATCAATGGTCTTTTCGGAACAAAAGTTGAAGATTTAACCAATGCCGAATTACAATGTCGGCGTCAAGTGTTCCAGATTGTTGATTTTATGCGTAAATATTTTCCGGGTTATGAGAATATTTATGTTTCACACATGCCATCGGTGATTGGAGTACGGGAAACTCGTCGGATTTGCGGACTTGAACAATTAAAACGTGAAGACCTCGTTTCTGGACGAAAATGGGACAATGCGATTGTTCGGGAAGCTCGTTTTAGTTTGGATATTCATAATCCGGCAGGCGGTGGTCAGGCAGAAAATCAAAATCAGAAACAAGTTCAAGGAACAGCAGGCAAGGTAAAACCGTATGACATTCCAGCAACTTGTGTGATTCCACAAAAAATAGATGGACTTCTTGTTGCCGGACGTTGTATTAGTGGTTCCCATGAGGCTCATTCGAGTTATCGGGTTCAAAATATCTGTATGGCTATAGGAGCAGGAGTTGGAACTCTTGCTGCTGTTGCCCTGAACGATCATACGACTCCTGCCAATACAGATATGAAAAAAATTCAGAAAATTCTTTTTCAATAAATATACTTTTGGCAGCCATTTAACGCCCCATAGAGTAAATGTTTCGAGTATTTGTTTAATGCTTGAAATTCAACGTTCAATGATTTTGGTAATTTTATTCTTCACCTAAAATTGTTTTTTGTGCTTT
This sequence comes from Planctomycetaceae bacterium, assembly GCA_031279215.1. GTDB lineage: Bacteria > Planctomycetota > Planctomycetia > Pirellulales > Thermoguttaceae > WRKP01. Next base: position 4,654 of record JAITIZ010000134.1, on the reverse strand, counting down.
TATTGATAATCATAATTTATTTGTAAAAATATTGTTACTTGTCAAGTTTTTTTGTATTTCGCTTGTTTAAGCCGAAGTTCCAGAGTCAATTTTTGCTAAGTCTTTATAGTCAAACAATTTATGAAAAATCCGACTATCTTGAAATGGTTACAAGACGAAAGGAATGATTCAAAATTGTTTGTCCAAACTATCGGGAAATCTCTTGAAAGCACCGACATTTTTTACTATGAGAAATTCCTAATACCGATGTTGTAACGAAATTCGCAAACATTTCAAAACGATGTTTTTGATACAATTTTATATCAAAACTGGTTATAACTCATTTATAATCAACAGTTTACATCAATTCCTATCACTGGTGAACAACGCCGTTTTGAGGAGTAAACGGGTCAGTGAACAGTTGTTTACGTATTTTCATAAGTCTTTGTAATACAAAGATTTGCGTCAAACATGAAAATGACAGACGACCTTGTAATTACTTAACGGTTCAAATAAAAATTCCGCCGAAATATTACGAAAATTCTACTGAATAGATACCGGATTTTTCTAAGAAATACAATCAATCGGTCAAAAATAAGAACAATATCAGGAAAAATTGAGGGATGTTCTTGTAAAAAAATAAGAAGGACTAATAATAGTAGAGAAGTTGAGTATGCCGCAATCGGATGACTCACCGTGCAGTAAAAACTCCGCATGCAACACTATTAACTATTAACTATCAACTCTCCACTATTCAACTATTAACTACTTTTTATTGTTTTCAGGAGACCGCCATCGATAAACAACTTCAAGAACAATACACCGAAATTTCCCGATTAGCCGGAGGATTAGCACATGAAATCAAAAATCCGTTATCGACAATCCGGTTAAATATCGAACTCTTGGCAGAAGACCTCGAAGAAATCGATTTGCCCCAAGGACGCCGTGCGCTTCGGAAAATCGAAGTGGTTCAACGTGAATGCAGCCGACTGGAAGAACTTCTCAATGATTTTCTCAACTTTGCCCGCGCTCACAATCTAGAACTCCAACCAAGTGATGTTAATCGTGAAATTCGGGAAATCATTGAATTTTTCCGCCCCAAAGCCGAAGAATCTAAAATCGAAATTATTGAGTATTTGGCAAGCGATTTACCAACCGTGTTATTGGATCGGCGTTCATTCCACCGTGCATTGCTAAATCTGGTACTTAACGCCCAACAGGCAATGCCGGACGGAGGACAATTGGTAATCCGAACACGTTCCGGCGGAAATGAAATTGCTATTGATTTGATTGATACAGGTTTCGGAATTGACGAAAAAACACTGAACCATCTTTACGACGCTTTTTTCTCAACCAAACGCGGCGGCAGCGGACTCGGTTTGGCAACAACACGTAAAATTATTCAAGCACACGGCGGCAGAATTGCAGTACAAAGCGAATTGAATTACGGTACGCAATTTACTATTTCACTTCCGAGTTTGCCGCGACTCGCCGAAGGATAAAATATTGACCGCTATGTTCGGCAATAACAGAACCACGCATTTCATAACGACCCGTTTCCGAACGGAAAAAAACAACAAACGATGTCCATTGTTCAAAACCCAAATGACGTAATGACCAACCGTTACGTTTCCAAAGACGAACAAAAAATTCTCTAAGTGTTGATATTTGGTAAGATTGTAATTTTGAAGAGTCAAGTATTATTTCGTTTTGTGTTTGATACAGGATCGTATTTTCAAATATTTCGTCAATCAATTCCGCCAGAACTACCTCATTTTCCGCCGCAAGATGAGCAAAACGTTCAATAGCTTCATCGGCTTTCGGATTAAATTCTTTCCGAAGTATTGGAAGTAACAAATGACGTATTCGATTTCGAGTGAAATGGTTTTTTGAGTTTGTTGAATCTGTTCTAAATGGTTTACCAAGTTTTTCGAGGTAAGCGATAATGTTGTTGCGGCGGATGTTGAGCAATGGTCGAACCAGAGTTACCGCCGGATTGAGTTGGCGAATTTCGGTAATTCCGGCAAGTCCTGAAATACCGGTTCCGCGAATTAAACGATGTAACACGGTTTCCGTTTGATCGTCTGCGGTGTGGGCTGTTGCAACATAACGAAAACCAATTTGTTCCGCTGTTCGTGTTAAAAAATCATAACGGATTTTTCGTGCAGCCGCTTCAAGACTGCCCTGTTTGTTGGTGTTCCATTCTTCCTGATCGATTCGGTGTTCAAAATACCGGAGTCCGTAACCGGTAACAGAACTCCGTACAAAATCCGCATCCGCATCGGATTCTTCACCGCGTAAACAATGATTGATGTGTGCTGCTGCCAATCGTTTAGTACCGGATTCGTATTGCGCCAAGAAATGTAACAGTGCCATACTATCAGCACCGCCGGAAACAGCAATCAAAATTCCATGTTCCAACCAATGAATTATCGAACGTGTTTTGAGATGTATTTCCAGATGTGTTTCCGACAATGTTTCCGACGGTGTTTCTGATGGTGTTTCTGACAATGTTTCTGACAATGTTTCTGACAATGTTTTTGACAATGTTTTTGACAATGTTTCTGACGGTGTTTTTTGGAACCGGTTCATAATTTGAAAGTGGAGAACAAGAGTCGGAACATTAGTAATAGAGAACCTTTAAAAATTCAAAATTCACTGCGAGTTAACGGCGTGGGTTTGCCCTGCACTATTCGGCTTGATCAATAAAACACGAGGCAAACCCCATTGTTCACTCATTTGTTGAAAATAAAAATGGAATTATTAGAGAATGCCCTTTCGTATTTCTCAAAAAAATAATATTTCAGTGGAATTTTTATTTTTTGATCTTAACCCCGCTAGGGGTGTGAAATGTATAACCGGCGGTTGCGCTTCGCTACACCTACGGTTATGCACATCTCGTCCCTGCGTGACTAAGAAAACATAAGAGATTAACGAAATGCCGCGAAAATAGTACCAAAAAAATAATCTCCGAAAATCTGCGAACCTTGGCATAATCTCGCGGATTGGAAATAGACAGTTACAATTTTACCGGAATGACTGACGTTCAGCCAGAGCATCGGCAAGCATTTCCTTGTTGGCAAATTGTAAATCGCTTCCGGTTGTAATACCGCGTGCTAATCGGGTGATTTTGGGGAAGACCGGAACGGATTCTAATTGCTTGATAATATAAAGAGCTGTTGAATCACCTTCGATTGTTGGGTTGGTTGCCATAACGATTTCGGTAAATGAACCTGTTTTGATACGTTCCACAAGGGCAGCGATTGTCAACTGGTCAGGACCAATTTTATCGAGCGGAGCAATACGCCCAAGAAGAATATGATACAACCCGTTATATCGTCCTGTTTGTTCCAATGCGATCAGATCACGCGGTTGTTCAACAACACAGAGGGTTGTTTGATTTCGGTTCGGATCACGGCAGATTTCGCAAAGTTCCTGTTCGGTTAAATTGAAACAATGCTTACAATATCGGACATTTTCTTTAACACCATAGATGGCATCGGCTAATGCAAGAGCCTCTTTTTTTTCAACTTTGAGTAAATAATAAGCAATCCGTTCGGCAGATTTTTTACCGACTCCGGGCAATTTCTCAAATTCTTTGATCATCCGTGTTACGGATTCTGTCAACTCGGACATTATAGTTCAAAATATTTTAAACAGGAATAAATAATGGGAATCTCTAAAAAAATTATTCTATTTCAGTAAAGTCGGCGAGTATGCCGACACAACATTTCAGCGAAACATTGCCTAACTTTCGATTACCTAGCAAATCAAATAAAAATTTCACTGAAATATTACCAAAAAAATTATTTTTTACAAACCCTGTAATCTAAAAAATTAAGCATTTACGAATTTTTTCCTAGTGTTTACAGGTTGGTTGTTAACCCGAAGTTCCAGAGTCAATTTTTGCTAAGTCTCTATAGGGAACTTCTAAAAACATCAGGAACGCAGTCGTCTCGACTGCACATTGCCTATAAAAAGTGCCAGGCGAGACGCCTGCGTTCCTAAAAACTCAAAATTTACCGAGCGTTAACGGCGTGGGCTTGCCCCGCCCTGTTGAATTTTAGGCACAAAGTGCGGGGTAAACCCCGCCGTTAACTTGGTTTTTAGAAATTCCCAATAGTTAATAGTGAATAGTGTCGCAAGCGGATTACTACCCAAACGGTACTAATTCCGCCTGCGACACTATCAACTCTCAACTATCCACTACTTAAGGCAACTTCTAAAAACTAATATTAGGAGGAACGCAGGCGTCTCGCCTGCCCTGTTTTTTTACAAAAAAACTCCTAAAAATGCGGTCGAGACGACCGCGTTCCTTCTAACAATAAATTTTTACATTTATTTTTGCCATATTTATTCCTTGTTTGCTTGCCGTTGTAAAATAGCAAAAATCAATTATAAGTTACGAACTGCGATTTTTGTAATATATCAGTGGAATTTTTTCGTAACTGTCTATTTTGGGCATTGGGGTTTTAATTTTTTTTAACACGAAACACACGAAATTACACGAAAAACACGAAAGGTTTTTTAGATAACTTTCGTGTTTTTCGTGAAATTTAGTGTATTTCGTGTTTAAAAATTTTTTGTGAAATTTAGTGTGTTTTGTGTTTAATTTTTTTTAACACGAAACACACAAAAATTACACGAAAAAATTGAAAAACAATTATTCTACGTT
>JAITIZ010000132.1 GCA_031279215.1 Planctomycetaceae bacterium | reverse complement strand
TCGTTCCACTCGCCGCGATTCAAGGTTGCCCATACTCTCTCGACATACATTCCCGTGTTAAATCCTTTCGGATCAAGGAATATTTCGTCTTGCCGTTGAGTCATTCTTTTTGCCCAAACTGAAGCCAGTACCGTTTTACCGGAACCTTCAGTTCCTACAATTGCAACTTGCGGGATTGTTGTAGATGTTGTTGTCATTATTGTGTTAAAAAAAATTCTTGTTAAAATATTTTTGTTAAAATATTTGGCAACTATTCAGTGGAATTTTTACAGGGCTTCAAGTTCATTTTAAACAAACAATTTTTGAAACATTTTGAGTTTTTTAGTCAAACTTCATACATAAAAGTCAACCGTCCAACAGAAAATTTTCTAGTGTTCACATGTTGGTTGGTAAAATGGATAAAATTATAACAGTAACCAAGATTTTAAGGGTTGACATGTCAATTTCCAAATCTATTTGCTTCAAGATTTTGGTTGGCTGATAAATTTGCCAATATCGGAAATTTACTGATTTTAGATATAAAAATTGCCTATTTTACCAACCCCCTTATGAACACTAGGAAAAAACTCAAGAAGGATAACATAACTGCCTTTTTGGGCTATCCTAATTTCGCTAAATTAACAACCCAATGGTGAATGTTAGGAATTTTTTTCGAATAGTTCTTTATTTCCGATGACCCGAATACCTCGTGATTGTAATTTTTCGATAGCGGCGTCGGGGTTATCGAAGCGGAATACAATTACGGCATTACCGGTTTTCTGGAAGAATCCGTACATATATTCGATATTGAGCCCGGCTTCGTCCAGAACATCAAGAATATCCGCCAAACCGCCTGGTCGGTGATCCACCGCCAAGGCAACGACTTCCGAAACCCTGACCACAACACCGTTTTTTTCAAATTCCTGTTTTGCGCGTTCCCAATCTCTCACAAGAATCCGCAAAATACCAAATTGCTCCGTATCCGCAAGAGCCATGGTTTCAATGTTGATTCCGCTGTTCGCCAAAGTTCGGCATGCTTTGCGGACATTACCTGGTTTGTTTTCCAAAAAAAGTGAAAGTTGTTTCAATTTCATGGCTGTAAATGTTGTAAATATTGATTGACAAAAAATATTAGTTGACAGATAAATTGGTTGACAAACAAATTGGTTGTTGGTCAATACCGGTTGATTTTGGCGAAAATTTGTTTTTCCTTCCGATTTTTTCCAAAGTGTTCAAACGGTCGGATTGGCAAAAGATACCCCTTTGGAATATTTCCAAACGTTAAAATATACCTAAACAAGGTGGATGTTGAAAGTCCCCATAAAAATTATATCCAACAAAATAAAAATTTAGGTAATCTATCAGTGTAATTTTTGTTTTTTGTTCTTAACCCCGCTAGGGGTGTGAAATGCATAACCGGCGGTGAAGCGAAGCGCAACCGCCGGAGCAGGAACTCTCCCATTTTCCAAAGCCGATAATAGTTGAGAGTTGAGAGTTGAGAGTTGATAGTGGAGAGTGGAGAGTGGAGAGTGCCGCAAGCGGATTACTACCAAACGGCAATAATTCCGCATGCGACACTCTCCACTATCAACTATCAACTCTCAACTATTATCTCGCCCCATGCGGGGCTTTTACAAAGGAGATGAGGTTTCTGATCCGTAGGTTGTGCTGCGCTACACCTACGATTATGCACATCTCGTCCCTGCGGGACTAAGAAAACATAAGAGATTAAGGAAATGCCGCGAAAATAGAACCAAAAAAATTATTACACTGATATATTACAAAAATTTTTTGAAAATAATTTTTTGTATTTTTTGTTTATATCTTCCTTTGTTTGTGTCGTTATTTTGTACTCTCAAAAAATAATCCTTGAAAATCCACGAAGATCGAATATCTGCGAAAATCGCTGGACGAAAATCTGCGTAAATCTGCGTAAATCTGCGGACTATTTAAATAAACGGTTACAATTTTTTTTTCTAAATTTCTGTGTATTTCATTTTGAGTTCTTGCCGACGCAATATTATTCTGATACACTATGATTTGTAAAGTCGAAGTGGGGAAAAGTCGTTTAACTATGGAAAAAATAATATCTTGACTCAACCTCCCCAATTTGTAACCCCAATGTTCTATGAATTATTTCGATCTAACGAAAGGAAAACCAATGAAAAAAACGAATCGACGTCAGTTTTTGAGAAAAACAGTTCGAGCATCTGCCGGAATTTGGGCGGCTTATACATTTACCGCTTCAATATCTTCTGCGCAGGGTCTGAAAAATGACCGTCCGCGAATTGGAGTGATCGGTCTCGGCGGTCAAGGGAAATTCGATGCCAATCTTGCAACAGAATACGGTGATATTGTTGCAATATGTGATGTGAATACACTTAAATTCGATGATACTAAAAAACGTCTTGGTAATAAACTTCGTGAAGATGTTGCCATTTATCAGGATTACCGAAAACTATTGGATCGTAACGATATTGATGTGATTATTCAGGCAACAACGGATCATTGGCATACCCGAATCAATATTGACGCTCTTCGATCTGGTCGGGATGTTTATGGTGAAAAACCATTTTCCTTGACAATTGAAGAGGGAAAATTGTTGCGAAAAGTTGTTAAAGATTCCGGGCGTATTTTTCAACTTGGTACGCAACAGCGTAGTGCCAAACAAGTTATGGATGGCGGTCAGCATCCGCGGCCATTTCAGGAAGCTGTTGAACTGGTTCGTAACGGCAGGGTTGGTAAGTTGAAACAAGTTTGGGTTGCAATTCCTTATTTGAGTATGAAGGGAGGACCTTTTGAAGAACAGACTGTTCCTGATTCTCTCAACTGGGACATGTTTCAAGGTCAATCTCCAATGCGTCCTTACACCGCTCGGCGGTATCATCCGTTTCGTGGTTGGTTTGATTATTGTGGCAGTATGGCTGCTGATTGGGGAAATCATCATTTTGATATTGCTCAATGGGGTATGGACACCGAACTGACCGGTCCAACAACCATTGAAGGACGCGGTTTTTTTCCGAATGAAGGTAAACCGAATTGTTTTGATGTTCCGGACCGTTTTTTTGCACGATTAAATTATGAGAACGGTATTGAAGTTTTCTTTTTCACATCACTTTCTGCACGATATAATTACGGTTGGCCTACCGAGCCGCATGTTCCAATGTCCCAAGACCAACTGGATTGGATGTTTGGCAAAGATGTTCCTGATGAAGTGCGAACTTGTGATCGAAACGGAGTGATGTTTATTGGCGACAAAGGGCGTATTTTTGTCAATCGTGCTAATGTGTACGGTAAAGCGGCGGAAGAACTTGCTGAAAATCCGTTACCGAGCGATGCATGGCGTGTTCGTCCAAGTGAAGACCACATGAAAAACTTTTTCGATTGTGTCCAATCCCGCGATTTACCGGCTGCTCCGGCTGATATTGGGCACCGTAGTTTAACGCCTTGTCAATTAACGGTTATTTCAATTCGGCTTGGCGGTCGCAAAATTCAATGGGATCCCGAAAAAGAACAAATCATCGGCGATAAAGAAGCCCAAACAATGCAAGCACGCGAACAACGTAAACCATATACCATTTCATAATTCCAGTACGAAATTATCCCCAAAACTAATGAATATTCTGATCGTTTCGAAATTTGGGGATAATTACTTAGTTCCTGTTGATTTTACGTTTTTATGTTATGCTTTTCGGGGGTTCTTTAATTTCCGCCGTTTTCGCCCAAAAAACCCTCTATTAACGAAACAAAAAATGTCCGCCCATACAAGAATTCTACCGCCTTTTCAACAGGAAATGGTTAATAGTTAATAGTTCGCATGCGAAATTTTACCGAAACGGTAATAAATCCGCTTGCGACACTATTAACTATTAACTATTAACTAAATAGGTGGAAATGGGGATCATTTTTAAATAGACAATTACAAAATTTCTTATTATTATATTTGTAATATATCAGTGGAATTTTTTCGTAACTATCTATTTTGACATTTTTGTTTTAATTTTTTTTAACACGAAACACACGAAAGTTTTTTTAGATAATTTTCGTGTATTTCGTTCTTTCGTGTGTTTCGTGATCTCAAAAAAACAAAAAATTCCACTGATATATTACTTTACACTTTAAATTTCGGTTTTCGTTTTAAAAGAGGTAGGCAACGTTTTGCCGAAACGTTGTACCAGTTGGTTTGGGTCTTGTGTTGTACATGGTTGGTTTTTCAATTTCCGTTCGTCAGTCGGCGAGTACGCCGACGCAACCTTTCAGCGAAAAGTTGCCTACCTTCCGAAAACATAATAGTAATATAAAAACAACCAATTTATAACAGGATAAAGTATAAGTTATCGGAAACCGGCTGTTTGTGGTGGTATTCTATACTTATTCTATTTTCTACGTTAAAATGATTTTTATTATTTGTAATTATTGGGGGTTCTCATTTCTATATTTAATATCTGTCATCTTAATATTTTTGTAAATATGTCAAACGGAATTGTTAATACGGAAAAAACCGGTTGTGTTCAAACTTCTTGTCCTTTATTGTCTGTTCGCAACTTAACGGTGAAACGGAAAACCAAAACCTTACTTGATGCGGTGTCATTTGATGTGTTTCGGGGAGAATACCTGACAATCATTGGAGCCAATGGAGCAGGTAAATCAACCTTGTTAAAATGTCTCGATAATATTCTGACTTCATGGACAGGCAGTATTTTATTTGAAGGTCAACCGGTTCGGCAAATCGCTCAACGTCAATTAGCACGGCGAATCGCTTATGTTCAACAATCGGTGTCGGGAATTTTTGCGTTTACGGTGCGGCAACGTGTTGAGATGGGGCGGTATCCTCATTTGAAACCGCTCTCGCCAATTTCCGAAACAGATCAACAAATTGTCGAAGAAGCAATGCAGTCAATGAATATTATCCATTTGGCAGACAGGTTTATTGAAACATTAAGCGGCGGCGAAATGCAGAAAGTCCAACTCGCAGCAGCATTGGCTCAACAAACAGATGTACTCTGTCTCGATGAACCAACAACCTATCTTGACTACAAACATCAACATGAAATAGGTCAATGGCTCCGAACATTCAACCAAAAACAAGGCAAAACAATCATCGAAGTAACACACGATGTCAACCGTGCCGCATTAGATGCAACTCATGTTATTGCTTTGAGTTCGGGCAGAATTGTATTCGATGGTGATCCGGTGTTACTGATGACGCAGGAACATTTACGCAACATTTACGGAATTGATTTTCAACTAACAAATCATCCGGTGTTACCGTTCAAGATTGTTGTAACGGCAATATGAGTAAAAAATGTATTAATTATATAAATTGTGTTGATTCTGTAAAAAATAAATAATTTCACTGAAATATTACGTGTTTCTTATTCTTATCATGCGTCGTTTACCGGAAAACATTATTATTGGATTGATATTATTTTACAAAAAATGTATTAGTCCATTTCTGCCGAATGTTTGTCGTTTTGAACCGACATGCAGTACGTATATGATTGAAGCGATCAGGAAATACGGGGTTATTCGCGGTATTTTAAAAGGACTTTGGCGTATTATCCGTTGCAATCCATGGAACCCCGGCGGTTATGATCCTCCGTAATGTAATAATCGATACAATAATATTTCCAACCCCGTAATACACGAAATGACACGAAAAACACAAACAGTTTTTTTAGATCATTTTCGTATAATTTTATTGTGCTGCGGTTTTGTTTTTGTTCCAAAAATCGAATGCCAAAGCCGATAACCGCCGCTCAAATTATAGGCATCAAAACCATTTTGTACTAAAATTCTTGCTGCCGTATAACCGCGAACTCCAATCCGGCATGTAATATAAATCTTTTTCGTTCTGTCAAGTTCGTTAAGCCGCCCGCGTAATTCACCAACCGGAATATTGATAAAACCATCAATATGCCCATTGTTAAACTCAACCGGTGTACGGACATCCAACAACGTTATCTTATTCTTATCCGTTTTCTGTAAATTCGTAACATCATGCCAGTGAAATATTTTAACTTTGCCCGTAAGAATATTTTCAATGACAAATCCGGCCATATTAACCGGATCTTTGGCAGACGAATAAGGCGGTGCGTAACATAATTCGAGCCGTGCAAGATCATACGCTGTCATTTTCCCGTGAATTGCTGTTGCTATTATATCACAACGTTTATCCACTCCATCATAACCGGTTATTTGAGTACCAAGCAATTTTCCTGTTGTGCGTTCAAAAATGACTTTGATCGACATATTTGTTGCGCCGGGATAATAACTTGCGTGATTTGTTGACCAGAGAAACACTTTTTCGTAATTCAATCCGTTCTTTTTTGCAACTGTTTCAGTAATTCCTGTTGATGCCGCTGTCATGTCAAATACACGCAAAATCGCAGAACCCTGTGTTCCAACATACCGTGAATCAATTCCGCAAATCTGATCAGCAACAATACGTCCTTGTTTATTGGCAGGACCGGCAAGCGGAATATAAACCGGTTGTCCGGTAACAGAATTAATCACAGACACCGCATCGCCGATAGCGTAAATATCAAGGTCTGACGTTTGCATTGTTTCCGTAACTACAATCGCCCCGCACGAAGTGAGATTAAGTCCGGCATCTTGAGCAAGCGAACTGTCCGGTTGAACCCCAATTGCGAAAATTAACATGTCGGTAACAATTTTACCTTCACGATTAAACGTAATATTTAATCGTCCGTTTTTTTCGGTGAATGATTGTACTTCGTGATTCAGTAACAGCCGAATCCCTTTACTCTCAATATGACGGTGAATATCACAAGCCATGTCATAATCAAATGTCGGCAATACATGATCACTGCGTTGCACAATCACCACTTCCAACCCCGCACGATGTAAATTCTCCGCCATCTCAAGACCAATATAACCGCCGCCGGCAAGAACCGCATTTTGCGGATTTTTGGTATCAATAAATTCTTTAATTCGGTACGTGTCGGGAATATTTCTGATAGTAAAAACACGATCAGACTGAAATTCATCTGAACCAATCGGTTTGGCTCCGGTTGAAAGAATCAATTTGCCGTAACTTTCATAATAACTTTCATTGGTTTGAAGATTTTTGACGGACACGGTTTTTGTGTTACGGTTGATGGCAACAACCTCATGACGAACCCGAACATCAATATTATAACTTGATTCAAAAGACTGCGGTGTTTGTAAAGTCAATGCCGATTTTTCGGTAATTTCTCCGCCGATATAATATGGAAGTCCGCAGTTGGCAAATGAGATAAATTCACCGCGTTCAAACATAATAATTTCTGCTGTTTCCGAAAGCCTGCGAAGCCTCGCCGCCGCAGACGCCCCGCCGGCAACTCCACCAACAATCAATATTTTCTGTGTTTGTTTCATATCTGTTCTATTATATTTTTCGTAAATCGTAATTATTCATTAACGTTTTTATTTTTCTGAATTTCCGTGTATTCTATGTTTAAAATAAAAAACCTACGGAATAATTACCGTAACTCTTTGAGAGTTCTTTTCGTAACTGTCTATTTTATTTTTTACCACAGAGTACACAGAGATTTTTGTAACTGTCTATTTTAAACACGAAATACACGAAGTTTCACGAAACACACAAAAATTATACGAAAATGACCTAAAAAAAACTGTTCGTGTTTTTCGTGTCATTTCGTGTGTTTCGTGTTAAAAAAGTTAAAACAAAAAAACAAAATAGACAATTACTTCTTTTCAGGTAACAGTTTTTAATTTTGTTACCGCATCTATTGCTGAGCGGTGTTGTTCTTGTAATTCGGCGAGCGATTGACGTTCTTTTTCGACAACAGTTAACGGGGCTTTGTTGATGAAATCACTATTCAATTTGGATTCCTTCGACTTAATAAAACCGTCAAGTTTGGTAATTTCTTTTTCCAATTTTTTTATTTCCGCCGTAACATCAATCAAATCCGAAAGATCAACATAAACATCCATACCGGCAAGCGGAACTATTGAAGACAACACCGGAAGTTTTAGCGTTTCGCCCCAACCGGTTGCTTTGGCTTTTGCCATTGACAGAAAATAGGGTTCCATCGGTTTCAATAATGTTGCGGTTGCCGCATCACAGCGAACCGCGAAAGTAATTTCCGTTTTGGGGGGGACATTGCGGCTCGCACGAACATCCCGAACCGCACGCAATAACTCCTGAAAAATCTTGAACCGATTCTCAATCTCCACATCAATCACCGATTCGTCCGCAACAGGCCACGAAGCAATCGCAACACTTTTCGCATCACCACCAATATTGTTACACAACAATCGTAATCGTTGCCAAATTTCCTCCGTAACAAACGGAACAACCGGATGTAACAGCCGAAGAAGAACATTCAAAACATGAATCAATACCGTTTGGGCTTGGTTCCGTTGCGTTGCGTTTGCAAGACGGGATTTGACCATTTCAACATAAAACGAACAAAATTCATCCCACGCAAAATCGTACAAAAAACGCATTGCGTCCGCATAACGGTAAGTTTCAAACGACTCCGTAACATTTTTAGTTACCGTTGCAAGACGACTCAAAATCCAACGGTCTTCGAGAAAATAAACTTCGTGAGGAACTTCGGAATGATTTTGTGATTTACCGGTTTCATGGAGTTGTGTTTGCGGTTCTTGCAGGCGAAACTCTTGCAGACTTAACAAGACGAATCTTGCGGCATTCCAGAGTTTGTTGCAAAAATTCCGGGCAACTTCGAAACGTTCACCGATCATCGGTCCTTCGGTCAACATTTTATCTGATTCTGTTTCCGCCCATTGTGTTCGGAAGGGCACACCGCATTTGGGACAAACGATTTGGGGTTGTGTTCGGTTTTTTTTCGTTTGCTCAACGATTGTTTCGCAATACGGACACTCAAAATCAAGCGTCAACCGAATATCTTGATTTTCCGTCGTTAGAAACGCCAACGCAAAACGTAACGCATCAGCCCCAAACTTGGTAATCACCGAAATCGGATCAACTCCATTACCTTTGGATTTCGACATTCCTTCGCCGTATTTGTCAAGAATTTTCGGATGAATATAAACTTCGTAAAACGGAATTTTTCCGGTGTTGAATTTCCCCGCCAGAACCATTCGGGCAACCCAAAGAGTTAAAATATCACGGTTGGTAATTAACACGCCGGTCGGATAATAATAATCGAGTTCCGGTGTTTGGTCGGGCCATCCGAGTGTCGAATGAGGCCACAACGCACTGGAAAACCACGTATCAAGAACATCCTCTTCTTGTACGATTTTATAACCCGAAACCGCATCTTCGGACAAATCTTCCGTTTGACTGCAAATCCACCACACGTCGTTTTCCGAATCCCATTGCCACGAAATATCGTTACGTCCGGCAAACGCCTTTTGGAGTTCTTTCTCTGTTGCTCCGTAACAATACCAAATCGGAATCCGATGTCCCCACCAGAGTTGCCGACCAATGGGCCAATCACGTTTTTCGCTCAGCCAATCAATATACCCTTTTTTGTAACGTTCAGGAATAATTTTAACTTCACTGTTGTTGACTGCGTCAATCGCATTTTGTGCCAGTTCGTCCATTTTGACGAACCATTGATCATTGAGAAACGGTTCTATTGGAGTTTTGGAACGATCACTGTGAGCCAATTCGATAATTCGTTCTTCAACCGAGACCAACAACCCGCGTTCTTCAAGATCGGCAACCACTTTTTCACGTGCTTGCTTAATTGTCAGACCGGCATATTTTCCGGCGTTTTCATTGAGAGTTCCATTTTTGTTCAGGATATTGATCATCTGCAATTCCTGACGTTTACCAACTTCATAATCGTTTGGATCATGCGCCGGAGTAATTTTAACACAACCGGTTCCTTTTTCCGGTTTCGCCCAAACATCGGCAATTAACGGAATGGGTTTATCGGCAAGCGGAAGCATAACATTTCGTCCTTGTGTTGCCATTTGGGACAATGTTTTCAATTGATCGAGAACAGAATTTGTGTTACCGGAAGCACACAAACGGTTTTGTGTTTCATCGAGTTCTTTTTGGAGATCGGCTTTTTCTTTTTCGGGAGCAGCGGCGAGACGTTTTTTGAGATCGCCAATAACTTTATTAAGAGCGGTTTCCGGATCAGGATGAACCGCAACTGCCGTATCACCGAGCATTGTTTCCGGGCGTGTTGTTGCAACAACAACATATTCCGGTTCACCGTGTTTGGGTTGTATTACGGGATATTTAATATACCAAAAATTGCCCGCAACTGTTTCATGACAAACTTCATCATCACTCACTGCCGTTTGAAGATGCGTATCCCAATTGACAAGCCGTTTGCCGCGATAAATTCGTTTCTGTTCAAAAAGTTTGAAGAAAAAATGTCGAACAGCTTTTGCGCAGATTTCGTCCAATGTGAAACGTGTTCGGCTCCAATCGCAGGAGCAGCCCATTCCTTTGAGTTGGCTGATGATTCGTGTTTGAAATTGTTCTTTCCAATCCCAGATTCGCTGAATCAGGGCGTCGCGTCCAATATCGTGTCGGGTGAGTTTTTCATCTAATAAGAGTCGGCGTTCAACAACGGCTTGGGTTGCGATTCCGGCATGATCAACACCGGGAATCCATAATGTTTCAAATCCTTGCATTCGTTTCATTCGGACGGTAATGTCCTGCAATGTATTGTTCAAGGCGTGACCCATGTGAAGAGCTCCGGTAACATTCGGCGGAGGAATGACCACACAAAACGGTTTTTTATTGGAATTGGGTTGACTGTGAAAGAGATTGTTCTCATCCCAAAATGCTGCCCATTTTTCCTGTGCGGCAGCGGGGTTATATTGTTTTGGAATTTCGTTAAAAGGTTCACTCATGGTTTTGAATGTTAAAAACGATTGTTTTTTTGTAAAACAGTCTATTACTATTATTGAAAAAAGTTTGTGTATTTTATCAGAACATTGAAAAATAAAAAGGTCTTGTGATTCATGTAATCTATCAGTGGAATAATTTTTTTGGTCCTATTTTCGTGAAATTTCCTTAAATCTCTTAAGGGAACTTCTAAAAACATCAGGAACGCAGTCGTCTCGACTGCACATTGCCTATAAAAAGTGCAGGCGAGACGCCTGCGTTCCTAAAAAAATGAGTTTTTAGAAGTTCCCTTAA
>JAITIZ010000095.1 GCA_031279215.1 Planctomycetaceae bacterium | reverse complement strand
GGTCTAGCATTAATCTTTATTGCTCTTGGTTTGAAATACCGAGCCTACCTCAAAGCCAAACGAGAACGCGAAAATAAAACGGAGGAGATCAAATGAAATATTTTTTTGTTCTTCCGTTCTTTTTTCTGTTGCCAATTGTTGTTTTTGCGCAACGGTTGCCCACATTGGAAGATGAACAGTATAAAACCGCTTGCGGTCCAATTGCGTGTCGTGTTGCGTTACAAACACTTGGAATTGAAACAACACTTGATGAAATAGCGAAACGTTGTGGTTGGGAACAGGACAAGTATTTACCGCTCGAAAATCTCAAAAATGCTTTAAAATCTTATCACGGCATTGATTGTCAGATTGCGAAACTTTCACCAAAAGAACTTTGTCAATTGCTCAAAGATGATCAAACAGTTGTCATTTTAGCGTTGCGGAAAAATACCGATGAGATTGACCACGCCGTTTGTGCTGTTAGTGTTCAGGAAAATGATCAAGTGATTAAACTAATCGACTACCCTGAATTAACACAACGCAAATTAGTTGCCGAACTTGCCGATGCATGGGACGGTGCGGCTCTTGTTGTTCGTATTACGCCGTTTTATCGGGCTTGCAGTGATTTTGCCGTTTGCTTTGCTCCGATGGTTGCCGTAATTATGCTTGTTCTCTGGTTTCGTCATCGTAACGATAAAAAAACATCCTCGCCCAATATTCCAACAACATGAAATATTCCGTTGTTTTTCTCTTTGTTTTGTTATGTCTTTTAACTTCCTGCCAAAAGCAAGAATCAGTTTCTTCTGAATCGAAACCTAAAACCGTTCAAAAAACGCAAACATCAGTTCCTGTTAAAAGTACACTGGAACGATCTTATTTTCTGAAACATAACTTTGGCGATGTTGACGCGAATCAAAAACTTATCTGTTCTCTGGAACTAAAAAACGAAACCGATAAGCCGATGCTCTTTCATTTCAGCAGCACATCCTGCGGCACTTGCCTTTCAGTGAAATCGAAGCCGGAAAAAATCGAACCTGGTAAAACTGGTATTTTTGAACTGGAATTTGATACAACCGGTAAACGCGGTTTAACGCCGCAACACGCTTACTTTTGGGATGCCGAACCGAAAACGCTTCTTGTTGTTGCCGATATTACCGCAACAGTTCGTGCCATTTGGACTGATCCTGAAATGATCGGACTTGGTAATCTTTCGACCAATGAACCGCATAAAACAAAATTGTACGTTATGGCGGCAGAACTTCCCGACGCCAAAGTTACATCTGTACAATGTGATGCTTCGTGGCTTACATTAACATCAAAACCTGTCGAAACATCGAAAGAACTTAAATCGCAAAGTATTCAAGCCATTGATTACTACGAAACCGAATGGACAGGCAAAGACGCCGAACCTGGAAATCTCGCAACGAAAATCATCTTTCACGTTCAAAACGGCAACGAAGATAAAATTCTTGAAGTTCCGGTTAGTGGTTATCTTTCCGGCGATGTCGAAATTGTTCCCGCTCAAATTGTTTTTGGGCGTGTTGCCAAAGATGAAGTTGTTCGAACATGTACATTAACATTCAAAAAAACGGATATTGATCCTGCCGTGATTAAATGTACTGCTGATCACGATTTTATAAAAATTGATTTTACGAAACAGAAAGATACTTTTGTATTAACAACCCGAATCACACTGTCGCCGGAAACAAAAAATCAATTGATTGAAGGAAAAATCACCGGCGTTGATCAATCCGGTAAAACAATTTTCAGCGTTCCTTATATCGCATTTTTCAACACATTCTTGTAAACAGTTTTGAAATATGTTTTTAGACAACGATTATTCTGGCGATGATTGGATCATTCGTGGGATTGATAAACTGAATGAAACAATTACAATGTCCTATATTCAAGTTTTCCGAAACTTGGATGCCGTAGGAAATGAAGAATCACATTTTGATTTCGACGGACTTTGCCATGCCGTTTCTGCATTGAACTTGTGGAAAGATTCACTGAAATCAAAACGACTAGTTGACAGGGCAACTCGCTAATTGTAAAATCCCTGTATTAACGATTCGATATGGTGTCGGATCTAGACTTTTTAAATTTAGGAGGACTCAAAAATGAAAAGATTGAATTCAATGTTGTTTATTGTATTTGCTTTAACTTTTTTCGGAGTTGTTATCACAACGCACTTTGTTGTACAACTGAAGTTTACAGATTTACGAGATAAAGAAATAAAGGTTGGAGCATGTCGAAACATTGGCGAAGATGTAAGTCCTGTATGTGCAGTAGAGGCTTCGAGCTCCGGCTGTAAAACAAAGTACGAAAAAAAAGCAGTGCAGGTTGCAATTGAAGGAGGTGGATTCAAAATCGAATATCAAGACGATTTAACAAAACCAATTGGTTGTGAATCTTCGCCTGTAGATTATCACGGTAGATGTCTCAACAGTGCAAGCACTGTTGATGCGAAAACTTTGAAAGAAGTGAATTATGAATCTAATTATCGTGAGGGTCCCAATCAAGCATGTGTTAACACAAGAACAGTATACACATGTGTTGCCAAACCAGTTAATACTCTCTTGCCACTGGGAGCAAAACATTGTGTCGGAGAAGAGGAAGATCAGGAGACATGCCCTGGTACTTATCCCACTGTAGAACCGGGTAATTGTTGATTGTAAAATTGATAATTTTCACGATAATAATAACCATGGATATTTTTGTTGAATTTTTTATTTTAGCCCGAATATTTCACGTCTTTTTTAGTTAGAACGATTTATGTTTGTTTTTCACAAATGTTTATTTTCGATGGGTAGCGAAAACATAACTTTGGGGACGAAGGTAATGTGTGTTTTTAACAATAATTGATTTGTACCGAATATTTCAGATTATCCTGAAATATGTGTACATTAGACGAATGGTTCGTATTAAAAGAATTTCGTAATATTTCAGTGAAATTTTTCATTAAAAGTCTGTAATCATAAGATAGGTAAATAATAAAGTTGTTTACTTTTTGAATTTTACCTATTAAAGTTGATTATTTATGAAAATTTTACTGAAATATTATGAATTTTTGAGAGATTCTTCTAATAAAATTATTTTATATTTTTGTCTAAATTGCGATTTTTCTCTTATAATGATTATTATAGCTATTAAAAATACTTCAAAAAAGCGGGGATTACTTGTAAATGTGTTGTATTTGCTGTTGCTAATATGTTTATATGCACGGCTCGATTTTGTTATTGCCGATGATTCACTTGTGCAAACAATTATTCGAGATATAGAAAATTTTGCTGCATTAAATAACATTGTACCAGATGACCGTGATATTGAACCGCTAATACGACCTCATGAACATGAACTCACCGATATTCAGATCATGCAGATTGCTTCTGTATTAATTAAGATGCAGAAACCGCTTATTTCTAAAAATGCATTGGCAAAACTGATTGATAGTAAGATCGCGTCAATTCAATCAATTAGGATCAAATATGAGGTTGAAGTTCGCTCTCTTGATATGTCATCTTCAGAATCTGACCATCGTATGGTAGATTTCATAATGGACAAGGGGCAATTCTATGTAAACTATTCTTTTAACAATAAAAGAAAAAGTACTGACAAGACACTTACTCAAACAATCAAAGCTTACAATGGTGGATATGTGTCTTCAGTTAAATTTTTTTACGATAAATCACGTATAATAGAAGGTGAGATATTACCATTTGAGGGATTAGAGGAATTATTTCCCTATGAATGTCCTTTGTATTATTCTTGTTTGTTTTCACAAGAAATTTTGACTCAAGCCAACAAAACTCCATTATCCTTATCTGCCGCATTGTCAGGTACCGAAGATCAATCTGGCATTATTTACGAAAAAACTGTTCCAATAGATGGCGTTAATTGTATCCAAATATATTTTGATGCCACTAGATTTTATCTGGATCCAAACAAAGATTTTTCTATTGTTAGAATTGAAAAATATCGTTTTGTACAAGATCCCAGTGATGGAACTGAAAAGCAAACGACTTTTAGAGTTTTTTCCATGTCGGATCACATAGATTGCGGAAATGGTGTATGGATTCCCAAATATTTACACTTGATTTACAATTTGGGAAGCAGACATGATCGGCAAGTAACAATAAGGGTCTTTGATGTCGAGATTAATAAAAAAATTGACCCTAAAATTTTTACCGATATATTTCCTGAGGAAACATTTGTTTCAGATTTAGTTCATAAGCTTACATACAAATGGTCAGATCGTCCATCTATTGAGAGTACTCTTGATAGCATTATACAACGTAAAAGTGTAACTATACTCCGTTGGATTAGTGTCATATCTGGTTTAGCCTTAATTTTTATTGCTCTTGTAATGAAATATCGACAATATCTTAGAAACAAACGTGAACGGGAAAATAGAGCGGAGGAGGAAACAAAATGAGATATTTTCTCGTTCTTTCGTTCCTTTTTTTGTTACCAATTGTTGTATTTGCACAACGGTTACCGACTTTAGAAGATGAACAGTATAAAACCGCTTGCGGTCCGATTGCGTGTTATGTTACATTACAAACGCTTGGAATTGAAACAACACTTGACGAAATAGCGAAACGTTGTGGTTGGGAACAGGACAAGTATTTACCGCTCGAAAATTTCAAAAATGCTTTAAAATCTTATCACGGCATTGATTGTCAGATTGCGAAACTTTCACCAAAAGAACTTTGCCAATTACTCAAAGACGATCAAACAGTTGTCATTTTAGCGTTGCGGAGG
>JAITIZ010000523.1 GCA_031279215.1 Planctomycetaceae bacterium | reverse complement strand
GAAATTGTTGCGATTCGCTCACCGCAAACAAACGGTATCCAAAACGCATCGCAACCGATTAAGTCTCACAGTTTAATCAAAAGAGTTCAAACCGTCAATTAGAGTCTTCGTCTTTTTCTGGATATTTTTCAAATATTTTAAAAATTTGATGATATTTCAACGAAATTTCCATTAAAACAGATAAACATCATTAAAACTTTTCTAGTTGTATTGCCGATAGGCAACTTTGCCCCGGTTTTCGGCTAGTAACCAGAGAGATTCCAAACCCACTCGGCAACACAAATTACCATCCCGAAACAAAGGCAAGTCGGCGAGTACGCCGACGCCATGTTTCGGCGAAACATCACCTGCCTCGGGATAATTCACCTGAACAATAACCCACAAAATGCCGAAATCACACGAAAATTCTTAACCATTTTAACAACCAGCATGGAAATACTAGGAAATTTTTTTGGGAAATTCGTTAAAATAAATAAAATAGACAAAACAAGAGAACCGTGAATAGGTAAGAAATGTGATACAAATTCAGAATAATTTGGAAAGAAATTCAAAAAAATGACTATTCTCATATTTGTTAAAATACGAGAAACTGGTATAATCTCTCTCCCGTCTGTTTTTGGCGGTTTGGTAAATATAACAATCAATAATCGGAAAAATATTTTCAACATTCCTGTTTTTGCATTTACTTTGTAGCACGAATCATAACAATTTTGTAATATTTCAACGGAATTTTTATGGGAAACAGAACAAACCAAAGAACAAAATAAACGAAAAATTTTATTTCAAATATTTTCGTAATGTCTTGTCTTTTCGTCGATTTCGTATTTCTCAAAAAAATAGAAAACTATTACCAAAATGAACGTTTTAACGGTTACGAGATAAAAAACACCAATTCCGCCGAAATATTATACGATTGATTGGTTTCTGTAACAAACTAAAACTTAAAAAACATTATTTAACAAGAGGAAACAAAATTTATGGCAGGTTTTCATCCTTTCAGAAGTTTTCAGAAAAATAGAAAAGCATGGCTTGCAGTATTAGGTGTTTTGACGATGATTTCGTTCATCATTTTACCGGCTTTTATGGGATTATATTCCGGTTACAGCGGCGGAGCAGGACCGGCTAAAATTGCAACCTGCCGCCGTTACGGTAATATTGATGAACAAAATCTTGCCCTTCTCATCCAGAACCGGGAGGATTTGGGACGTTTTTACATTGTTCTCTATCAACAACTCGCCGACCCCAATAATCAGGAACGAATGATGGCGTTGCGCAATCTCGAAATGACCGCATCGCAATACGACCAATTTCTTAAACCAGAGGAGTTAATCAATAACTGGCTCCTCACTCAATACGCCAAAGAATTAGGAATGTCTATCGATAATTCTAATATTATCAGTCATCTAACACAGTTGACAGGAGGTTTACTAACAAATACGGTTTATCAGAAAACACTTAAATCTGCCGGCTTGTTAGAGCGGCGTTTTGAATATCTTATCACGTTGGAATTATTGTACCTCCGAATGAGAGAACAATTTGAAATTGGGTTGAATGTTATTCCGCCTTCGACACGTTGGGACTGGTTTCAACGTCTAAATCGCAAAATTACAGCAGAAATTGCAGCGGTTCCGGTTGAACAATTTGTTGACAAAATAGCCAACCCAACACTCATCCAACTTCAAAAATTTTTCGAAGAGAACAAAGATAAACCCTTCAATCCCACCCAACTGGAAAGCGGTTTCACATTACCGAACAAGATTGCGTTTCAATATGTCAGAGCGGTTCCGGATCAAAAAATTCTCGATTCTATTTCCGAAGAGGAAATTAAAAAGTATTACGAAAAAAATAAAGAAACCCAGTTCCGAAAACCGGTTCAACCGTTGGAAAATCCTTCTGTGTTTCCAAGTTTACCAGGGCAAAACGGGAATTTGTTTCCATCGGGAGGTTTAGGCGGTTTTACTCCGGCATCCCGACCTTTTCCAACTCCGCAATTACCGATCATAAATCCTCCAACAACTCCACAACCAACTAACACTGTTCCGGTTGATACGGAAAAAGTTGATACGAAGGAAGAGGAGGAACTTAAAACGGAACCGCCTAAAACAGAACCGCCTAAAACAGAACCACAACCAACACCGGAAATAGAAACAACTCCAGAAGTAAAACCGGCAACCGAAGAAAAACCGGCAACAGAACCGGAAAAAACTGATTCGGAAAAGAAAGAATCTTCGTCGATTGTAACGGTAAAAACACGGTTTGTTTCTTATCAAGCGGAAGCAGAAAAAAATACGGATTCAGGAGCAGAACAACCCAAACCGGAAGAGCCAAAAGTTGATACGAAATCGGAATCGGAACAACCCAAACCGGAAGAGCCAAAAATTGATACGAAACCGGAATCGGAACAACCCAAACCGGAAGAGCCAAAAATTGATACGAAACCGGAATCGGAACAACCCAAACCGGAAGAGCCAAAAGTTGATACGAAACCGGACTCGGAACAACCCAAACCGGAAGAACCAAAAATTGATACGAAACCGGAATCGGAACAACCCAAACCGGAAGAGCCGAAGGTTGAAGTAAAACCGGAGGAATCGAAAACAGAGGAACCGGTAGATTTAAGTATTTTGTACAGACCGCTTGATGAAGTTAAAGATCAAATTCGTTTGACGCTTGCAACTGAAAAAGTCATGAAAGCAATTCCGCTTATTGAAGAAAAGATGCGTGATTATTTTCAGGTTTATTATACTCATATTGATCAGGAAAAAACGGCTCCTGCGATGCCGGATTTGACGGGATTTGCGGCGGAGCAGGGACTTGTTTTGCAAACGGTTCCCTTAGACACCATTTTTGGAGTCATTAAATCGGAGTTTGCCCGCGGCACTGCGGAACGTGAATATTTGTTTAATTTATTCAACGAAAACTCAATAGTTTTTGAACCCCAAAAAATTGAAGGGGAAAATATTATTCTTTGGGTTACGGAAATTCAGGCAGAGAATAAACCGGAAAAACTCGAGGATATTGAAGATATTGTTTTGAAACGTTGGAAAGAAATCGAAGCTTGTCCATTGGCATTGAAGCGGGCGGAGGAATTGGCGGCGGAGGTTCGTAGTTCTGATAAATCGCTTACGGAAACTTTTGCTGGTCGGAGTGATGTTCCGGTAGTGGAAACGGAACCGTTTACGTACAAAAGTTATGGAGCGTCAATGTATGCTGCGTTTTTTGCTGCAATGCGCGGAGTTCCGCCGCGACTTGGGGAAGTTTGCGAAAAAGGGGTTGCTGCCGGCGATTCTGAAATTGATAATAAATGGGTTGTTGCACCGGGAGTTGAATTTATGGAAACAGCGTCATCGCTTGCGGTTAGCGAGACGGGAGTTGTTTTCAATCAACCTCGAACGGTTGCTTATGTGATTCGTATTACAAGTAGTTCTCCTTCAGAAGAAGTTCTCTGGGAACAATTCCAAAATGCATCAATTATGGAATATTATCTTGCCGGTCAACCGGAAACGATTGCAGAAGCCCGCAAAGCATGGCTCAACAAAATTTATAAAAAAGTCGGCTTCAAATGGGTTCAGAAACCAGATACACTTCAACAATGGCGACGATAAAATGGCGACGATAAAAAGCTATCGGCGGCATTCCCCTATTGATTGATTGTTTCAATTGTTGTAAACTATACTCCTTGCAGTCGGTATTTTAATATTGTAATAATTTATGTTGAGCAATTCCGAATATCATGAAGTCCGAATATTACGAAGGTCGCAGTCGATTTTTCGCCGAAAGGTTGTAATGTGTTGAAACAATATTTTGGCTGCCGTCATGAATCAAATTCACAACGGTAATTGGTTCATGCCGTGTTGGTGCGAATCGTTACATAATTTATAACACAAATAAATATCAATTATGCAGCTGCAAGAAGGTATGATAATACTATGATAATACTTAGGGCGAACATTTGATTGATATTTATTATACAATAATCGTCAGAGGTATAAATAAATTGGGTTATTAACAAAAATTCCATGGAAATGTTACTAAGGATTTTAAAAAATTAGTATCTAACAAATTTTCTAATGAAAGGGATTCTTTTATGAGCGAATATGTTTCAATTATTGATTCTGAAATCGAGTTTAATAATATGATTCAATCGGGAGTTGTATTGGTGGATTTTTTTGCGATGTGGTGCGGGCCGTGCCGGATGCAAAGTCCTATTCTTGAAGCTCTTGCTGCTGAAATTGGTAATACCGTAAAGGTGATTAAGGTTGATGCGGATCGATTTCAGACGCTTGCGGTCAGGTATGATGTTTCGAGTATTCCGACACTGATTTTGTTCAAAGACGGTCAGATTATCAATCGGTTGGTCGGGTTGCAACAAGCGGCAACATTAAAAAATGCCGTCGAAAACGCCATAACATAAAAAAATTACAATACATAACCGTATCTGTTATTGTAACACAACTGATTTGTTTTAATATTTTGTTTTGAACCGGTGTGGTATTGTGCTGTGTAGTATTGTCCACAGGGTTGGGTTGGGATTTATTTCTGCCTGAATATTGTTAGTATAATAAATGCCTGGATGAACGAAACTCCTGTCAAAACTTTTTCGATTGTTTCGCTTGGTTGTCCCAAAAATCTTGTTGACAGCGAGTATTATGTTCGTGAAATGAAACAAGCCGGTTTTGAATTTCGAACCGAATTGGGCGGTTGTGAAACGGTTATTCTGAATACTTGCGGATTTCTACGTTCTGCAAGAGATGAAGCACGAAAATATCTTGAGGCATTGATTGAACTGAAAAATCGAGGTCAGATACACCGAATTGTTGTTCGCGGCTGCATGCCGAAATTTGAGGGAATCGAAAAACTTGCAACAGAATTTCCTGATGTGGATGAATGGTTTGGAGTTCCCAACAGCGCAGTACAGAAAAGTATTTCGTTAAATCGGCGTGAAATATTAACGGTGAAACATGTTGCCTATTTAAGGATTGCTGATGGTTGTGATCGATGTTGTACATTTTGTGCTATTCCGAACATACGCGGGTCGTTTCGGAGCGAACCGATAGAATCTCTTCTGGAAGAATCGCGGCAACTTGCTGATGCTGGTGTTCGTGAACTTATTGTTATTGCTCAGGAAACGACTTTTTGGGGAACCGATCTCTACGGTAAACCGCAATTAACGCGATTACTTCAAGAGTTGGAACGGATTGACGGGATTCGTTGGATTCGTGTGATGTACGCTTATCCGCAGTTTTTCGACGATGAACTGATCGAACTATTTGCTGCCGGCGGAAACGGGGAAGGAAAATTGTTACCGTACATTGATATTCCGTTACAACACGCCGGCGATGACATTTTACATCGAATGAACCGTCGTGTTACCAAAGCGGAGACGGAAAAACTTTTAGGAACATTACGGGAACGAATTAACCATCTTGTACTTCGGACATCGTTGATTGTTGGTTTTCCTGGTGAAACGGACGTATTGTTTGAGGAGTTAGTGAAATTTGTTGAGACCTGGAAATTTGAACGGGCGGGTGTGTTCCCGTTTTCAGCCGAAGCCGGAACTCCCGCCGCAAATTTTGGCAATCGTGTTCCGCAACGTGTTATCGAACGCCGTTTTGAACGGCTTTACAAAGTGTGCGAAAAATATTCTGTTGGTTGGGCGGTGCGTCAGAAGGGGAAAATTCTGAACGTCCAGATCGACGATAATTACTCCAATGAATCAGGCAGGAAAGAGTCCAATTTGTTTATTGGTCGGACTTTTGCAGATGCTCCTGATATTGATCCGGTTGTTTATGTAACAGGAAATTATCTTGAACACGGTTCGCTCATCTCTTGTGAAATTCTTGAAAATGAAGGCTGTGATTTAGTCGGTATTAAAATTTGAAGATAATATTGGACGTGCTTGTCCACAAATTTTGAAATGGCTTAAAATTATCAATACAATAAACGAATTTGAGACGAATTTTAGAAAATGTCTCCAGAAATGAAGCGAATTGTCGTTCCTATAATACCTAAAAAACGACAAAATTGTTCAGAAATTGAACCTTGCACATACAATGACCGCAGATTGAACAATGACAATCAAATATACTCATTGTACTTTAAAATTCGGTTTTATAAGAGTAGAATTTTTGTATTCTTTATTTAAAAATCCTGTAAATCCTGTCAATTCTGTTTATTCTGTCAAAATCCGTTGATCTTGTCCAAAAACGAAAACCGAATTGTCAAGTGTGATGAGTACACATGTTACTGACCAGATTTCGCATTCCGATCCAGAATTTTGCACATTTCAGTCCAATCGTTCTCAGCACTTCGTCCCCTATTCGTTTTTTTGTGCCCCAAAAATGTGTTTCGGATTTAATCACGTTCCAAGCCATAACGTTTAATTTTTCGGTCTAATGTTGTTCGTTCAATACCGAGTTGTTTGGAGGCGATACTTTTGTTCCACTGAACATGTTCGAGAGTTCGGATGATGTGGTTTCGTTCCATATCTTCCAGCGAAAGCGGAATAAAAACATCTTTGGGTTCATCTTGACGCATATCGGTTTCGCCGGTTGTGTTCAATGTTGAGAGGAGCAAGTCTTGCTCCTGAACATAAGGACCGGTCCCCAGAACAACCGCCCGTTCCACAACATTTTTGAGTTCACGGATATTGCCGGGCCAACGGTAACTCATAAGAACCCGCATGGCATTGGGATCAAACCCCTGATATTTCCGCCCAATTTCCTTACAAAACCGATCAAGAAAATATTCCGCAAGAATCGGAATATCATCAACCCGTTTTCGTAACGGCGGAACAATAATTTCAAGTACCCGCAACCGAAAGAATAAATCATGCCGAAACCGTCCCTCCGCAACTTCTTTTTCCAAATCGCGGTTAGTTGCCGCAATCACCCGAACATCTACGGAAACAACCGTATTACCGCCAACACGCTCAAATGAACTTCCCTCAAGAACCCGAAGAAATTTCGCCTGAAGTGATTGACTCATTTCACCAATTTCGTCAAGAAACAATGTTCCAGTGTTGGCGGCTTCGAATTTTCCGATTTTCCGGTCTGTAGCCCCAGTAAAAGACCCTTTTTCATGTCCAAACAACTCACTAGCTAACAAACTCTCCGAAATCGCAGCACAGTTCAAACAAATCAACGGCTTCGATTTACGCGGACTTGCAAAATGAACCGCCCTCGCAATCAGTTCCTTACCAACTCCGCTTTCCCCACGAATTAACAACGAAGTCTTTGCCGCTGCCGCCCGCGAAATCAGATGATGAATTGCTTGTATTTGGGAACTTTTGCCAATAATTTCACTGCTCATTTGAAGCATTTCACGAAGTGTTGTATTTTCTTTCCGTACCTGGTGAAGGTTGGCGGTCAACTCTTTTTGCTTGTTGACATGCGCCAACGCAACTCCAACCGTGTCCGCAACCGCTAATGTATATTCAAGATCGGATTCGTCTAAATATTTTGATTCCCCTAATGTGTAAAGATGTAATAACCCAAGAATTCCGTTTTGAAAACGAATAGGGGCAGCCATGGTATTGTTGGGTTCATTTTGGTTCTTCGTTTTATCGGTGTCTTGAATTTTGGAACCTTTAAAAGATTCGTGAAATAGAAACGCTTCTTTTTTCTCAAATACGGTACGGACAATTGTTTCAGAGATCGGATTATAGTGTAAATTTTCCAATGTGGCATTGGCAACAAGCCGGATATCCGATGCGTTTTGTGTTGAATTGAGGTTATACGGGAACAGCCAAAGACCAGCTCCTTCTGCGCCAGTGGCGTTGAGTAACCCCTCAATCGCTAACTTAGCCACTTGATCCACTTCTTCCGCTTTTCCAAGATGATAGGCTAATCTGCATAGCTCAATAGGTCCATAACCGGTTCGTGTTGTGATTCGGGAACCTTGTTTTGAATCGTTTTCTGATTTCAGAATTGCGGTTTGGGCGGTTTGATGCAAAATTTGTGTTGAAGAGGTTTTATCTTGCTTCGGACCGCGCAAGGTGTTAGAAACACCAAAAATTCCAGATCGATGTTCCATAACATCTGTATCTGGATTTTCCGGTAAAATATGTGTTGTTCCTAATTCGCCGCAACCAAATTGAAACAAGGTATGACCGAGTTGGATATGATTCCCTGCTTGAAGCGGAACTGTTTGCTGGGCAAGAACAGCCTGTTCCTCAAGATAAGTACCATTGCGACTGTCAAGGTCTTGAATATACCATTGACCGTTTTCAAAAAAAATCTTGGCGTGGAAACGGCTGCAACGATCATCCAAAAGAGAAATCGTATTTTCGGTTGCACGACCAAGCATGGTAACAGAATCACTTCTCAATGAATAAAGTTCTTTTTGCTCTCCGTTTTGAATCAGAACTAAAAAAGCGTTTTCAGATTGCATGTTCGAAATTTTATATGGAACAAACTTATGGGCTTAAAAAAAACGGTTGTTTACTAAAAATCAACCAATTCTAATGAAGTTATAGTTTATGTGGTTTTAGGGATATTGAAGGTTTTCGATTTTATTGCTATGTTGTCTATAAAGTTAATATTATATCTTATATTCGTCTTAAATCGAAGAGATGAATCAAATTTTCTAGTTTTTTCCTAACATTATACATTACTGAATAATTACCTTAGGGAACTTCTAAAAACTCATTTTTTTAGGAACGCAGGCGTCTCGCCTGCACTTTTTATAGGCAATGTGCAGTCGAGACGACTGCGTTCCTGATGTTTTTAGAAGTTCCCCCTTAGTAATATATCAGTGGAATAATTTTTTTGGTTCTATTTTCGTGGTCTTTCCTTAATCTCTTATGTTTTCTTAGTCCCGCAGGGACGA
>JAITIZ010000437.1 GCA_031279215.1 Planctomycetaceae bacterium | reverse complement strand
TTTAGGCGTTTTTTGTAAAAAAACAGGGCTGGCGAGACGCCTGCGTTCCTCCTAATATTAGTTTTTAGAAGTTACCCTATTACATTTTGAAATCCGGTTTTCTAATTTCCGTGTTGGGTTGTATACTCATCATACTTGATAATTCGGTTTTCGTTTTTGGACAAGATCAACGGATTGGGACAGGATAAACAGAATTTACAGGTTTTTTAAATTAAAGAATACAAAAATTCCACTGATATATTACGGAAATTCCGCTGATATATTTACGACTAAACGATGTTTTGACTGATGTCGTTTTAACCATAAATTTTTTTGTTCCTCTAATTACTTTTTAAGGAGAATTGACAATGAAACGATTTTTATTACCCCTTTCGTTAATGTTTATTATTGTTGCGGTAAATTGTTCAACAATAATCGCGCAAACGGCGGATGATTTCATTTTGGCTTCGGACGGCGGAAGTACCCAAGTTGCAAAACCCAACGAAGTTCAAATTGACGACAAAAATAACCTTGTTCGTGCCGCAACAATACAAGACGGTATTAATGCCGCAGCGGAACTCACGGAAAAAGACGCTCAAAAAGCAACTACCGATACTAACGGATTGGTCGAAGACGAACCAATGTTCAAACTTGTCTTCTCCAAAGAAGGAAATTGCGGAGCGGTTGCAACCGGTATTGGGATGTATCAAGATTCTGAAAATCCCGACCTCGCTAATTTATCGAAACGTTTTGCTTTTGTACAAGCCTATATGGAAGCAAAAAAGAATCTCGCCCAAGGTTTTCAATCTGTAACAATTGAAGCAAAAACCGAATGGAAATCCGCCAGCGAAAAAATCGTTTCAAACGACGGAACACAAACCAATAAACAAACTTCACTTGATGAATATATCAAAGAATCATTTCAACGTGTTATTAAATGTTATGTGGTGAAGGAAGTCAAAGAAGTCCCTGAAGAAAAAGCTGTTTATGTAACAATTGCATTGACCGCCCGAACCATGGGAAAATTGGCCCGACCTGTTCCGGCATTGATTGACGTTAACGATTTGAAAACCGGTTTGAACCATGTATTGAAAGAGATTGTATCAGGAATTTTATTGCCGGTTGGCGGACGGGCGATTTCAACTCCTAGCGGTGAACTTTGCTATGTCGGTTACGGAAGTGCGTTAATCGGATATTCCAAAGATGAAGAAATTCGGCGTGAAAATCAGTTGGATGCCCGAAAGATTGCCGAAACGCGTGCGAGAACGGCGTTACTCGGTATCCTAAGCGGTGACCAAATTATTTGGAATTCTCAAATGAAAAGCGGCGGAGATAGAAACTTGTCCATCTTTGATAAAATCAGTGAAGATGACCGAACAGCAGAACTTAACGAAACAGAAAAAACCGCTTTGGAAAACCGGAAAAAAGAAATGACCGCCAAAATAACCCGTTCCGATTCCACACAAAGTATTGTTAAAGGTTCATTGCCGCCCGGTATTCAGATAAAAACTTATCGTGATAAAGAAAATGTTTGGTATTATGCTGTTGCGATGTACAGCCCTTCGCTTACACAAAAAGTGTCCGATTTAGGTGCACAAATGGACGCTGCCAATCCGGTTCAAAAGATTCGCTCCGCTGGTCGAAGTTCCGGCGCAACCGGCGACGGCAGCAAAGTATTACCAATTCAATCCGGTCAATTCAAAGACGACGACGAATAGTTGATAGTGGAAAGTTGATAGTGGATAGTGTCGCAAGCGGATTATTACCGAAATGGTTATAAATCCGCTTGCGGCACTATCAATTCTCCACTATCCACTATCCACTATCCACTATCCACTTCTTCTCCGCTTCCTCCAAAATGTGAAACAATCAGTAAAATTTAACGGTCAATATAAAAGGTAAAATTATACTTTTTATAACGGGGCGGTCATAATTTCTTTTTTTTGGGCTGAATCAATTTCGATAACATGATAAATGTAAATAGTTTTTGATACCCAATGTTCTTACCCCGAATCAAAATGAGAAAAATAATTACTTTTACTATTATCGTCATATTCATCTCTTTGCTCACACAGACTCCAAAATGCAATGCAAACGAGATTGATTGTACTTTTTTGGAACCTGCTCCGTGCAACAGTGTTTTCACGAACAAATCAAAATTGAAATCCAAAATTGATTTCTATGGTTGGATTCTAACCGGTATTACCGCCAATAATCACGGGAGCAAAAATGATTACGGCAGCGGCGGTCATAATTACGGTTACAACCGCCGGGACGGACGCGACGGAATTACCGACCAATCAGGAAATTCCTACATCCTCATGCTTGAACAACCCTCCGATTGGAAACTCAATCAACTTTGGGTCGGTGCAAAAAAAGATCTTGATTCACGATTGGATTGGGGATTCCGTGCCGATTTCAGTTACGGGACTGATGTTCGTTACGCTCGAAACTGGGGCGATCAATCATTCGATTATAAATGGGGAAGCGGTGATTATTTTGCGTCTTTCGTGCAACTTTACGGAACAATCGGTACCAAAGACCTTTATCTGAAAGTCGGTAAATTTGCAGGCGGATTTGCTTACGAAGGTTTACCCGCAACCAAAGAATTTTTCTATTCCCACGCCAACATCTGTTACGGTCGTCCGCTGACAACTTCCGGTGCAATTCTTGAATGGAATGCTTCAAAAAAATGGACATTATCCGGCGGTTGGACAGCCGGTGTTTTCAGCAGTTTGGAAAATCCTAACAACGATAACGCCTTTCTTGGAAAAATAACCTATCACTTCAACAAAAATACCGCTCTGACATTCAAGATATTTCACAACGATAAAGGTTATCGTTCCGCCGCAAACCGTGCTGCTACAGATACTTATTCCACATTGATTTTCACGTATAAAATCAATGATCGTTGGTTTTATATGATCGAAGGGGCTTACACCGACGGAAAAGTTTACGGCGCAACAAAAATCGGAAGCGATGCGTGGGGTATTAACCAACACCTGATTTATACTGTCAATCAAAAATTATCAATTGGGATTCGCGGTGAATTTCATCATTCGCACGCATCAATGTTTGACTTACCGCTTCTTACCGGTGGACAAGGCGGCGATTTGTACGAAATTACATTGGCAGCAAACTACAAATTAACCCCGAAAACAACTTTCCGTCCCGAAATTCGTTTTGATCAAGCCGATTACAACAACGGTTATTTACCATTTGGCGGATACGAAAATAAAAGCAGCCAAATCTCAGGCGGTTGTTCGTTTATTGTAAGTTTTTGAGATACAGTTTGTAATATATCCGTAGAATTTTTGTTTTCGAGTCAAAAAATTGTGTACCAATTGCCCCGTAGGGGCAATCAGCAAAAAACAAAAATTCCACTGATATATTACAAAACAACTAATTTGTTACCGTTCAAAGGGAACTTCTAAAAACATCAGGAACGCAGGCGTCTCGCCTGCACTTTTTATAGGCAATGTGCAGTCGAGACGACTGCGTTCCTCAGGCGTCTTGCCTGCACTTTTTATAGGCAATGTGCAGTCGAGACGACTGCGTTCCTCAGGCGTCTCGCCTGCACTTTTTATAGGCAATGTGCAGTCGAGACGACTGCGTTCCTGATGTTTTTAGAAGTTCCCCAAAGTAATTACCAACTCTCA
>JAITIZ010000286.1 GCA_031279215.1 Planctomycetaceae bacterium | reverse complement strand
TTTTTTGTTTTATTCGTTTTATTAGGAATTGACAGGTGAGCATTTATTTGATTTAAATTTATTTCAAATTTTCTGAATAAATGTAGCATTCAATGTTTAAAGCGTTTTTGAACAAATGTAGAGAGCCAGAAAGGACATAAAGTTATAACACGCATGATAAAATAAAAAAAGAAATACAAAAAGAAACCCTTAATGACAGCTAAAATATGAAAATAATTCATTAAACAAAAAAAATCTTTATTATATGAATATCCTAGATACCAACTAAATATTCGATTAATTTCTATAAAAAAAAGAATGATAAACGCATTAAAACATGGTGAAAGCAGAAATACACAAACTAAATCTTTAATAGATATTTTTTTCAATATCATTCGATAAGCTATTTGTTCAACTATTATATTTACAAGTGTTATTATTACTGCTGGTACAATAACTATCGGTGATGGGAAAAAAAATATAGGACAAATTTCAAAACGAAACATAAAACTTATACTCATTCGAAATTTTTTCATTTGAATATGTCGTTTATTGGTTGTATTCATGGTTATTACTTATGTACATGGTTGATTGACCTGATAAATTTAATTTGTTCTTCATTTAGAATTATTTGCTTGTCTTCAATCTTTTTTAGAATCATTTGACGAACTGGATCAAATTCTGTTTGAGCGTTTTGTTCATTCAATTTGCCACCTTGTGGTGTATGTTGAAATTCGGCGAAAGCAACTAGCGCGAGTGCGATACTATTCTCTTGCGCTAACACATTATTCGAAATATAAATAGTATTTCCACTAAATCCTCCAAAGTCATTCTGCATACCTTGTTCGGTACCAAGACCTTGAAATACGTTAATTAGGATAAGCCCGTCCTCTATGTCTCGTGCGAATGCAGTGGTTCGTTCATGTCCGATATTATACAATGCCTTTTTACAAGATTCTATATCTTTGGAAGGCATAGGTTGTGAATCTATTTGTTTACCTGTGTTCTGAAAAAATGGGCGAAGCAAAAAAACTGCTCCCGTTGCAGCCGCTACAAAGAATAGTAAGTACCAATAATGATCTCCGTTAGGGTCGGTATAATTATTAGGATCGGCAATACAATAAAGATATTTATGGAAACTCAATGGATCACTAATGTTTCCGAAGAATGGATCAAGCCGATTAAACCTTCCTGTTGTCGGATCATAATACCGTTGCCGTAAATACTGTTGTCCGATTTTTGAATCAAATTGTTCGCCGCTATAAAGAAATTCAGTCAATGTTTCAGCAGGATTAAAACCGATTGCGTTACCATAAGCATCAAAAGAGTAGAGTTGGGCAATTGCTCCGGCAAAATCAAGTAATACTCTCGTTGAACCGTGACCATCAAAAGTAAAGTAATATTCCTGTTCCGTACCATTTTTAACAACGATTTGTGAAATACGTTGATGTCCGATGAGATACGTTGTAACGGTTTCTTCATTTGCAACAATATCAGTTTCGGTTTGTTTTAGAACTTGTGAATACCCTGTAATATTAAGCGGATCATTGAGATATTCTGTTTTTGTTTTAGATTTTAATTCACCGTCTTCCCAAACTTCATGTTCCGCAGAAACACGGATTCCGTCTGTTCCATATTTGTATTTTGTTATTTCAGTACGGTTTCCCGAAATAATCGTAACTAATGACATTCTGCCTTGTGCGTCGTATCCAAAAGTTGTCCCCAACTTAATTATCGTATTGAAATTTTAAGTCATTTCAATTCTCAGATAAACGCAGGGAATAAAACTCATATAAACTAAATTATTGTACTAATTTTAACTTTTTCATTACTTTAATTATTTAAATTGGTCGTTGTATGAATTTTTTATTGAAAAAAATAAATTTATTCTTATTTTGTATCAAATAATTTTGGTTTAAGCCACTCATAAATTATATCGTGAATCCATTCACCTATTGTAGTATATGTCATTGTTTTTTTAGGTGGAAAAAAACCTGAATAAAAAAGAGGAGGAAAGGAATCTTGCATTTCATCAGAAAAGCTAATATTTAATATGTCCTCAAAACATACTAAAAAATACAATTCGTCCCATCCTCCAAGTATTTGTACTTTTTCACCAAATTCAAAAGTTGACATAGATGAAAATATATCATCTTCATTAATATTACATGATATTGACAACGCGAGTAATACCTTTCTAAGTAAAGGAATATCTTTTGTTTCAATTTTACTTTCAACTGCAAAAAGTATATATTTATGTTCAATAGGCATAATTTATTCTGTCACAGATTCTTCAGAAATAATTTCATTGAAAGTATTATAAAGTGCATCGCCACACATCCTTAGCCCAGATCCTAATGGATACCCCAACGTAAAGCCAACCAAAAAGCTACTCGTCACATAGGTACCTGCTTGGGCATACTTACTTAAAAATAGTACAAATGTACGAGAAGCACCTGTAGTAGCCCAAAATAGTCGCCTTGCTATCAGTCCACGAATAAATATGTCTGATGTAATTGTAGCCGTTGTGCCGCCTAAAGCCTTCAATTCCGTCATAAAATCAGGATCGTACAAACCAAGACCAACTCCAACAACCAATCCCATTTTGTATGCATTCTCCGTTGTAGTGTGCCCTTGCGGATTTGAACATTTCGTAACAAATGATCTCCATCCACTAGACATTATCGTTCTTAAAGAATTGAATATGTAAGGAGATAAATGTACAGTAGCTCCAATAAAAGCACCGGCTGCTGCACCACCAACGGCTCCTATCAATCCATATTTTATAATATCAAATGTAAAGAGACTACCTGTTCTATTGTAACCAGTGTATGCTCCATAAATTGCGTCTGCGGTTACTCCTACAGTCGCACCAATTTGAGCACCGATAGCCATACTTACTCCAATGCTTCCAACAGACATCATTCCACTTGGATCAATCCCATTTATTGGATTACCATGGACATATAGATATTTATGTAACGATTGTGGATCATTGAGATTTCCAAAGAACGGATCAAGACGATTGAATCTACCTGTTGTAGGATTATAGTATCTTGCACGTAAATACTGTTGTCCGATTTTTGAATCGAATTGTTCGCCGCTGTACAGGAATTCGGTTAACGCAACAGATGGGTCGAAACCGATAGCGTTACCATAAGCGTCGAAGGTGTAGAGTTCGACGATTGCACCGACGAAATCCGTCAACGCTCTGGTACTTCCGTGACCGTCGAAAGTGAAATATAACTCTTGTTCGGTGCCGTTTTTAACGGTTATCTGGGCGATTTTGTTACGTCCGATAATGTGTATTATGTTCGCTTAACCCGATTTTTTTCACATTATAACGATTTTAACGGGACAGAATATCCCTTTCTATCGTTACAAAACATGTTTCATTACCTAATTGTCAAAGAACAAAAATTTACTTTATCAATATCTATCACTTTTATTCACACAATAAGTTTACACTTAAATCGAAAAAAAAATCAAGAAAAATTGGTAAAAAACCAAAAAACTCCAAAAAATTTTCTTACTAAAAATGGCTTTTATTTCTCAAGTTTTTCCTACAGACTGCTGAAAAGAATGATTCAAAATTACCCGATCCCATCCCAAATCATTGGAGTCTCTTGAAAACACCAACATTTTTTACTATGATAAATTCCTAATATCGAGGTCATAATGAAATTCACAAACACTTCAAACTAATATTTTCGATACAATTTTGCATTAAAATTAGTCATAACTTATTTATAATCAATAGTTTACGTCAATTCCTGCCCCTGGTGAACAACGCCGTTTTGAGGAGTGAACGGGGCAGTGAATGACCGCTTACATGTTTTCGTAAGTCTTTGTAATACAAAGACTTACGTCGAATCAGAAAGAGGTAGGCAACCTTTCGCCGAAGGGCTTTCACCTACGGTTGCCTACCTTCCGAAAACATAATGGTAATATAAAAACAACCAATTGATAACAGGATTGAGTATAGATTACAATAAAAAAAATCTCTAATGATTAAAAACTATTGTCCCTAATATCCCTAACATGTTCGAGGTTTCCCAAACGTAATTTGGAACCGTTTAAAGTATCGTAACCTTTTTTCCATTAATTTCCCATGTTTATTCTGTACAAAATATTGACGTCTTTTCCGATGAAGATTGTTTATTTTATTTTTTTCATTTTGGTAGCTTTTTATTGGTTACAATATGGTTTTCAGTGGTGTCAGTTTCAATCGGCGGACCGTGCGGATAAAACGGTTGCGAAAGTAACAGAAACGTTGCGCCGCCAAAATCCCGAAGCGGCAGCAGAATTGGACAAAATGCGGCATCATCACAATATTAACGCGCTTGCGGCAACATTTCAGGAACGACAACATCTGGATGGAGTTGATGGGCTTGTCCGGCTTGCTCAGGAAAGTAGTAAAGCACGGTCAATGTTTGATTTATCTTTGGCTGAGACGGCTCTCAAACCAACCCTAATTACCAACACCAATCAACGTCAAACCTTTCTCAATGCCCATGCAAATCATTTGCAACATCTTGATTGGATACAAAAAAATATTAACGATCAAAATGTTCAATATTTGATTGATAAGCATACATCTGACTATCTCAACCAACTTGAAAAAGCGTCACAAAATCCTGATGAATGGCGGCGTGTCCGTGATAATCCGATGATGATACAATTAATGATGAGCGGAGTAGAACCGGACGGACTTGAATTTTATGATCGTGAAAAGGAATGGTTGGACGATGTACTTTATTTGTTGCTGACTTCTATTGATATTGACCAAAACATTGATTCAAATAATGACCAATGGACACGGCACCT
>JAITIZ010000257.1 GCA_031279215.1 Planctomycetaceae bacterium | reverse complement strand
TTTGCACGTGTACTGTTGATCGGGAATATTTCAATAAATTCTTTTTGCGGCTCTTCCATCATTTGAAATGTATCAGTCAACACAATTCCGGGAAACGGTGTGTATTTTTCGTTCTTTTCGCTGATAATTTCATGAAACGTATTTTCAATATTTATCGCCGCAATATAATACGCCAACAACACAATTTCATTCGCATGAATTTCATGTTCATATTCATAACGTAAATTCTTTCGCTGAATCAGTCCGCTCTGCAATAAACGCACAATAAATGTTCCCGTACCGGTGAACGGGTCAAGAATATCGTTATTTTTCGCATCAAAACCGCCGCCGAATTCTGTTTTCAAAATAGAGTCAATACTGTACAGAATAAAATCGACAACCTCAATCGGCGTGTAAACAATTCCAAGCCGTTCCGACATTTTCGGAAATGCCGCTTTGAAAAATTTATCGTACAATTCAAGAATAATCCGTTGTTTTCCTGCCGCCGTTTGAACTCCTTTAACACGCCGTTGCACCCCCGCATAAAAACCGGCAAGCGACGACGTATCACTTTCAACATCGCCCAACAAATTGATCACACGGTCAAGAGCCTGCGAAACCGGATTATGATGCGAAAATTCCGAACCGCCGAAAAGGGCGTCAAAAACAGGTTTCGTAATTTTATGTTGCGCTAACATTTCTATCGCTTCGCCTTCACTCACATTATCGTTAATATTCTCTTGTAAATGATACAGAAAAGCACGAAAATCATTTTTATGGGCTTCCGTATCCGCCAAGTACCGAAGTTGTTCACAATGCTTTTGAGCAATTTCCGCAACATCTTTCGCCCAATCTTCCCAATAACGTTTTTCACCGCACTTGGACGAAATCATTCCGTACATGCCGGTTTTCCATGTTTTAATATCATCAAAAGAAAACGTAAATTGTTGTTGCGTTAGTTCCTTCTCAAAACCTGTTTTTGATACACCTGTTCCCGTTGCACGTCCAATAAAATCAACAA
Organism: Planctomycetaceae bacterium; assembly: GCA_031279215.1. GTDB lineage: Bacteria > Planctomycetota > Planctomycetia > Pirellulales > Thermoguttaceae > WRKP01. The sequence goes on along the minus strand of JAITIZ010000257.1, from coordinate 2,852 downwards.
TAATTTTTTCAGGATCAGTTTGTTCCAATTCCATGATATTGATCACATTTTGAAACCGGTCATCATGCGCACGCAACGCCTGCAACACTTCCCAAACAACCGCATACGTTTCATTTTTGTCCAAAAATTCATCCGGTTTATCGCCGGAACGAATAACTACCGGCAAAATAATATAACCATAATCTTTCCCGTCCGCCTTCCGCATGACACGGCCAACAGATTGAACAATGTCCACTTTCGATTTTCGCGGCGTTAAAAACATCACCGCATCCAACGCCGGAACATCAACCCCCTCCGACAAACAACGCGCATTCGATAATATCCGGCATTCATTTTTCGCCGGTTTATCTTTTAACCATTGCAGTTTATTGTTGCGTAAAAGAGAATTCATAGTCCCGTCAACATGTTCAATTTTACACTGTAACGTTTTGGAATCGTCCGGTACATGTTTCAAATAATCATCGACAATCGCCTGAAATTGTAACTGAAATTGCTCCGATTGTTTGATTGATGTCGTAAACACAACCGCACGTTTCAAATTCGGCAGATTCTGATCTTTAATCTTACCCGCCAACGCATTCCAACACCCCACTATTTTCGCCGGATCAACCAACGGCAATTCACGCTTTTTCGATGACGGCTGTATCGCATTTTGAAAAGATGCCGAAACAATATTCTCATCAACCCCAAGAATGATCACCTTATAATCGGACAATAAACCCTGTTCCACCGCTTGAGAAAATCCAAGATAATAAAACGTTTCACCGTAATACTTTAAGTCGTCCATTGACCAAACAGTAATCTGTTCGTCAGCCGCTTTGCGTTTCGTTTCTGCGGAATACAAACGCGGAGTTGCGGTCATGTAAAGCCGCTTTTTGGTAACAATAAATTTGGAGTTGTGGACACGCACAAATTGAGATTCCTCCAATTGCGCCGATCCCGTCGTCCGATGCGCTTCATCACAAATCACTAAATCAAATTCCGAAACGCCGTTTTTTTGCGCAACATTAATCGCATCAATCGACTGATACGTAGAAAATATTACCGTCAATTTATCGCGGCGATTATTCTTGCTCGTATTCAAATCAGCCGCTAATTTTTTGCCGTTTGTAGTTGCAGGAATTGCAAGATCATCAGGACTCAACGGATCATTCTCCTCATGCTTGCCAACCTTTTCATCGGAACAAACCGCATAACAATGAAGCGGAAGTTCCGACTCCGATAACCATTCCCGTAACGTTTGAGACATCAACGAAAGTGACGGAACAAGAAATAAAACTAATCCGCCTTTACCCGCAAACCGCTCTGCAATTTTTAGTGACGTAAATGTTTTTCCTGTTCCGCAAGCCATAATCAATTGACCGCGATCTGCCGTTTGAAAACCATTAATTACTTTGTCAACCGCTTCAGTTTGATGCGGTCTCAATGTATGTTTCTGTTTGAGCCGAATTTTATCGTTATTAAAATATTCGTTCCAATCAATTTGACTATGTTCAAGATCAGACAACCCAATAACATGAACCGGCGGTTTTTGGTTTTGAATAGCGTCTTCGGCGTTTTTGCCAAGATCAGTTGTTGCAACAATAATTCGGCGTACAAATTCTTTTTTACTTGAGGCAGCAAGAAACGAATCAATATCCGGCTTCTGAATTTTGTAATCTTCATTGTAACATTTACATTGAATCGCAACAAAACCGGAATCGTCATTCATTTCTGCAACAAGATCAATTCCTGTATCGCCGGAAGTTCGTTTATTCCAGTCTTTCCAAAGAACAACACTTTTATATTGTGTTTTATATTCCGGTTCATGCGAAAGATAAATCTGTACGATTTCTTCAAAACGTGTTCCTTGATCACGCCCTGAATTTTTAACATCACGTATCTGTTTAATAATTGTTTGGATATTCATTTTGGTTTTTGATTTTAGTGAAATATGTTAATAAACCGCTCTTTCTTTAATTTTCGGTTTTAACAGCAATTCATATTACGATACAATTTTTTTGGAAATACGAAACACACGAAAAAAAATAAAAAGGTATAAAACAATAAATTTTTCAATAACAATTTTTTATAACGAAAAAGATAACAAACAAAAAAATTCTGTAGAGTCACAATGCCTTGTGTCTTTATTTTTCAAATTTTTTGGGTTATGAATTTGAAACGAACTTCCATTTATACCTAAATTTCCGCGTTGGGGTTCTTTGTTTGCTATAACAATCAATCATTATTAACAGATTATTAAAATAGACAGTTACGTAATTTTAAGGAGCGGTTAATCTGGATGTCTTTTTTTATAAGATGCGGCAGCTTCTTGATGGATTTCTTCGATAGTTTTATCATTCCATAAATCGCGTTGCCATTCGGTATAATCGAATTGGTCTTTTAGAATACTGTTGATAAAACGTTCCGTATTTAATACGCCTAAATGTTCTATCAAGATATTCATCGCCTCCGTACGCAATGCACTTTCTGATTGTAAATCAGAGTTCATAAACGATCCTCCATTTCAAGTAAAAAAATTAATTGGATTAATAATACGTATTTCCGAAAATAATTTATTTTTTCGTATCAGCTGATAATCTGTTGTAGTAATTATTGATAGCTATTTATCCTTTTTTAGCCGGAAACGCAGATGTCCTGCTTGTATCCGGTTTTGTAAAAAATACACCTAAAGATGCGGTTGAGACGACCACGTTCCCGTGAACAATAAATTATTCCACTGATATATTACCTGTCATAAAATTCAGCGGGAATAATGAATATGAATTTGTTGTAATCCGGTTTCATTTGCAATGACATTAGCAAGCCGAGATCGATGACAATATTCAGGATCTGCTTCAAAACAAAGAAGG
>JAITIZ010000229.1 GCA_031279215.1 Planctomycetaceae bacterium | reverse complement strand
ATTTTTGTTTTTTATATTAGCCCCGCTAGGGGCGTCAGGATTTTTTACTGAATAGCCCGCCCCAACGGGTTGGGTTTAAGTTTCCCCGCCGGTTATGCATTTCACACCCCTAGCGGGGTTAAGAGAGTTAATAGTTAATAGTTAATAGTGAATAGTGAATAGTGAATAGTGAATAGTGAATAGTTCGCAAGCGGATTACTACCTAAACGGCAATAATTCCGCTTGCGACACTATTAACTATTAACTATTAACTATTAACTATTAACTATTAACTATACCACGTGAGAGTAATCGAAAAATAATAATTTCACTGATAGATTACAAAACTTTTTAAAATAATCTGCGAAAATCTGCGCAATCTGCGGACCCAAATAGACAATGACAAAATTTTTTCTTGTCATTCTTCGTATAATTTTCGTGTATTTCGTGTTTAAAGATAGACCGTTACTTGCTTACCTCTTGATTTCCAACCGTAAACAAGGTATAAATTTAGGCTATTTATAGAAGTTCTACCGAATAATTATAATTATGATTACAATGATAATTACACACAAATCTTGATTACAGATTATTTTATGCAGAAGTTTTATATTGAGACAGTTGGTTGCCAGATGAATGTTTTGGACAGTGAGCTGGTTCATTCCGGCTTGGTTCAATCCGGTTTGGTTCCGGCAACAAATCACGATAACGCCGATGTCATTCTGTTCAATACCTGCAGCATACGACAACACGCAGAAAATAAAATTTATAGCGCACTAGGGAGATTAAAACATTGGAAAATCATCAAACCTTATGGTGTTCTCGGAGTAATCGGGTGTATGGCTCAGAAAGATCAAAAAACCATTTTTCAACGTGCTCCTCATGTTGATCTTGTTCTCGGCCCCGGTCAACTAGAATTACTTCCCGAAACAGTTCACCAACTACTCGAAGAAAAATTACAACGGAACTATGTCAGTCAGGAAATAGAAATAGAATCCGGCAAAAAACTTTTAGTTAGTCTGAAACGGCAGGAACATCGTCATGCTGAAGTAATTGGAAGTTTTCGGCTTTTCAATCCGGTTCGGAATCCCGAAGCAAGAGATAATCGGTTTCAGGCAATGGTTCGTATTATGTTCGGTTGTGATAAATTTTGTACGTATTGTGTTGTACCGTCTGTTCGAGGACCGGAGCAAAGTCGGCAGCCACAAGAAATCCTCAATGAAATTCAAACATTGGTCCGGCAAGGTGTTGTCGAAATCACCTTGATCGGGCAAACAGTTAATTCCTATCGTTATAAAAACGGAGAAAAAACAACATTGCTTGCGGATCTTCTTTATCAAGTATCGGATATTGAAGGAATACAACGGATTTGTTTTGTAACCAATTATCCTCGCGGTATGAATGATGATTTACTTCAAGCGGTACGGGATTTGCCCAAGGTTGCGAAACATCTTCATGTTCCGGTTCAAAGCGGTTCCGATACGGTGCTTCGGCGAATGAAACGGAATTACACCGCAACCGAATACCGCGAACTCGTTGACCGGATTTACTCGACAATTCCCAATGTTTCAATGACTTGCGATTTCATTGTCGGATTTTGCGGTGAAACCGATGAAGAGTTTCGGAAAACAGTTGAATTGGTTCAATATTGCCGGTTCAAAAACAGTTTTATCTTCAAATACAGTGAACGCCCAGGTACAAAATCCGCAGAACTCTATCCCGATGATGTACCAGAATCTGTTAAGAAAATACGGAATAACGTATTGCTCGAAATTCAGGATAAAATCTCACTCGAACAGAATCAACAATTTATCGGTAAAACTGTGGAAATTCTTGTTGAGGGAATATCAAAACAATTGGAAACCGGAGAAGTTCAACTTTCAGGACGAACTTCGTGTGACCGGATTGTTGTATTTAATGCACCGGATAACCGCTTAATCAGTCAATTTCTGAAACTAAAAATTTATGATGCCGCTCCATTTACTTTGTTTGCCCAACAATCTGAAATAGTCCGAATAATCCGAAACCGTGATTCATAAAATGTTGAAAAAAATTGGAATTTTAATTTTTATTATTCTAGTAATTTGAATCAATATGAATTATAATTGTCATTATAAGTAATTGAAAGAAAATAATTATTGAATAAAGAATAATTTTGAAACAACTATAATTAAGAATCAGAAATAATAAAAATATTAAAAACAGTAGAAATTGATCGTTAATTACCTTTTCTTTTCGCAGGGATTTTTTATAGAGATTTTTCTGTACCTTTATAAGCAGATAGGAAAATTAGAATAGCAAAATCTCTTGCCGGTACATTTTTATATGGAATCCAATTTTGTGCTGCTTTGTCAAAATACCATAAATTTCACCGATTTTTCAAATTACTTCTTATTTTGAATAATTAGGTGTTGTTTATTGATAAAAAATATTTCTTGTTTTATTATTGATGTATTCTCAATATAGTTTTTTCGATTGTTCCTTTCGATATTGTCTTTTTGATTGTTACTTTGGGGTGCTGCTTTTGATCGTATCACCTTTTTAAAAATTCTAAACGTTCCATTTTCCTTTACAAAAACAGGAGTAAATATTATGTTGAACAAATTAAAAATAGGGAAAAAATTGTTTGTGGGATTTCTGTTTGTTTTGTTATTGTTACTTCTTGTTGCTGCTGGCGGTTATTTGGGCTTGTCCCGCAGTGCCGCCGCCATCAATAATGTTATTGCGATAGAAGACATTCAAAATCAAATTGTCGAAGTGCGCAATATAATGTTTCAAGCACAAATTACTGCACTCAACGGCACCATTTATAGCGACAAAAAATATTCTGAAGAACGAAAAGAACTTGATAAAAAACTTCGGGAAATTGTCAAGAAAACAAAATCTCAATTGCCCCAAGAGGAACAAAATATTCTTGAAAAACTTATTACTGCTTACGATGAATTTGCGGCTTTGGATGAACGTTGGTACGAGATTGAGTATCAGCGAAAGCATGAGGTTGCTATTTTAAAAGAGCAAGGCGATTTTATTATTACTACTTTATCGTCTCTTTCCGATCTGGTTGAGAATGCGATGAAGTCTCAGCAAGAAGCCAAAGATATTGATCAGGAACATTACTTTTCTGAAACGCGGTCAATTCAATTAAAACAAGTCAATCATTCCGCAACAATCTTTACCAATTTGCGGAGTCTCTTTTATCAATACCTTTTGGAAATAGACCCCAAAAATAAAGAGACCATTGTGAACGATATTGTAAAAAATTTGGAAGTATTACGTAATGAGTTGCAAATCATTAGTACCAAATTAACAACCGATGCCGGTAAAACCGCCTTTATACAAATAGAGGAAGCCCTCACGAAATGGGAAACAATATTCAAAAACAGTATGACTTATCTCAAAACACAAGATCAATGTGATATCGACCAAACAGAAAAAATCAAGGAAATGGAAACTCGGAGAAATGAAATCATAGTTCAACTGAATGGACAGGTTGATGCGATTCAGACAAATTCAGTAAATACAAGCAAACTTATGTTAACGGTTATTCTGATAACAGCGGTTATTGCTTTTATTCTTGGTCTTAGTTTTAGTTTTGTTCTTAGCCGTAATATTACGACGGGTCTTTCAAAAATCATGGAAACACTTAAAAAAGTTGTTCTGGATGGCAATTTAAATGTAGAAATTCCGCACGATTTATTAAGTCGGCAAGATGAAATTGGTGAACTGTCGCATGTAGGAAATTCGGTTTTGAATGATTTCAAGACGGTTGATGCGATGGCGAATGCTTTAGCGGATGGTAATTGGCAGGTTGTGATTAAAGAAAAGAGCGATCAGGATTCGATGAATCTGAATCTTGCCAGAATGCTTACTCAGGTCAACAGTACGCTTCTTCAAATCAATGACAGTGTTAAACAGGTAACAACCGGATCTGGGGAAATTTCTTCTGCGGCACAGACCTTATCTAGCGGAGCTCAAGAATCAGCGGCTAGTCTTGAGGAGATTACTGCGTCCATGAGTGAAATCAGCAGTCAAACCAAAGCCAATGCCCAAAGTGCATCGGAAGCTCGTGATCTTGCTCACAAAGCAACTCGTGCTGCTGCCGAAGGTCAAAGTGCAATGAACGAGATGAATGATGCGATGGATCGAATTACCAAAAATTCGACTGAAATTCAGAGGGTTATTAAAGTTATTGACGATATTGCGTTCCAGACGAATTTGTTGGCGTTGAATGCTGCGGTGGAGGCTGCGCGGGCGGGTGTGCATGGGAAGGGGTTTGCGGTTGTGGCGGAGGAAGTCCGAAATCTTGCCGCACGAAGTGCAAAAGCCGCCAAAGAAACAACAGATTTGATTTCGACCAGCGGTCAAGAAATTCATAAAGGCGGTGAAGTGGCAACACACACTGCGGAAGTTCTTAATATGATTGTTGATCAGATTAAGCAAACAACCGATCTTATTTCGGGAATTGCTGAAGCAAGTAATGAACAAGCGCAAGGTGTTACGCAGGTAACGATAGGTCTTCAGCAAATCGACGCCGTAACTCAACAAAATACGGCCGCCGCCGAAGAATCTGCCAGTGCTGCCGGTGAAATGAGTAATATGGCAACACGGTTGCAACAACTCGTCGAACAATTTCAGTTACGGGCGTAAATCAATACAATTTACAAATTAAATAAGGGAACTTCTAAAAACATCAGGAACGCAGTCGTCTCGACTGCACATTGCCTATAAAAAGTGCAGGCGAGACGCCTGCGTTCCTAAAAAAATGAGTTTTTAGAAGTTCCCAATAGTAAT
>JAITIZ010000177.1 GCA_031279215.1 Planctomycetaceae bacterium | reverse complement strand
CATACGACATTAAATGGCAAAACGCCCAATGAAGTTTCTTATCATCGTCACGCCGCAAATGCAAAACCAAGAATTGAAACACGCCCCAAAGCCAAACATTCAACTCCATGCGCCAAACCACGAATGTGTATTGCCGGCAAAGCTGGAACAAAAATAAAACTTCGTCTTGAATTTCTTGAAGGTCGATTATATCTGCCAATCATTCGTGTCGAGCGAATTTAATTTATCTTGCCAACTTGATTATCACTGATCAATCTGCGGTCATGGTATGCGCAAAACTCAATTTTTGAACAATTTTGTCGTTTTTTGAATATTATAAAAACAATAATTCACTTCATTTCTTGTTGCACTTCCTAAAAATCGTCTCCAATTCTGTTATCGTACCGGTAATTTTAAGTCATTTCAAATCTTCTGAACAAGCGCAGCTATTCAAATTTGAATGACTTAGTTGTAAACTGTTACCATTAATTTTATTGTCATTAATTTATTGATTCAATAATCATGTTTAACCGAATTTTTTGTTCTAAATAAATAAGTCTCGACCGTGGAATAGTTTTGGTTCTTAAATGTCTAATATGATTTTCAGGTATAAAGGATGACGTTTCTAACACTTCATTACTTTTAATCATATTATATTTTTTGATGCCTTCATCTATATCATTCTGTATAACTGATTGAATATTTTGCTTTATCTCATTATGTGTCATTTCTGTCTCAAAAAAAGAATATTCCTTTTCCAAAATAGAATTTAAATATAAGAGCATTTTTGTTGCTTCTTCTCTCATTTCCTGATATTTAGAGTCAATAACAGATGTCAGGAGTATTGTCATTGTAGTTTTTTCCGACCAAATGTATGTTTTTAAAGAATTGGTAAGACATGAATGGAATTTTTTTAACAGAGAAGAAATCTCTTTATGATAACACTTTGGTAAATTACCTATTATTTTTTCGATAATATTTATGTAGTCTGCAAACATCCCTGAAATTAGTAAGTAGGAATAAATGTTATAAATTTCTGTTGCCGACATATATTCATACAATATTTTCGTTGTATGAATAAAATCATCATACTTTTTAAGAATCAAATATATTTTTATATTGGCGCATAGCGTATGAAAAACACACCAATTATCCCGCCAGATTTCAGGGGTTTGTGTTCTCGTTTTCGATATTGTGTAGTTATAGAATCCGAGATAATCATCTATAGCACCGTCCAACAAAATAGGTCGGTTTATTTCACTAATTAATTTTAACGAATCTAATTGTATTTGTTCTAATGTTTTTTCAGATGTTTCATTAATTTTGATAAATATATTCTTTTTGTATTTATAATCATCATACAGACCTTCTTTATTTTCAAATTCTCTGGCAATTTTTTCTAAAATTATTGTATATTCTCTTAAAAGAATTATTTTTTCATCGGGTAAAATTTGAAATTTTATGTGCGATTTAGGCGGTTTCTTTGTTTCATCAGTAGCCCTTGTTTCAACTATCACAAGATGAAACGTTACAAAAATCAAACATAGCCATAGTTGAATCGCCGTATTTTTTTTAATCATAATATTTACTCTATATTTTTGAGGATTGTCAAAAAACTTGGTTTAACCTATGAGCAAAAAGGAGTTTACCATGAATATATTTTTTCAATCAAACAATGGAATATTTCCTATTTTTTTTACTTATCTTCACATTAAATTCGCTTGTGGTATGTCAAATCAAAAATTGGGAATCTCTAAAAATACTTTTTTTTTCAAAAACCGTGATGCTACAAAATACTGTGTTTGAAGTAATTTGATTGAAAATTGAAATTATTAGAGAGAACCAATTATAAGTTGATTAAAATGGTAATTTGTCGATTTTCTTTTGAATGACAGTATTTTCCAAAAAATAAACAATTTACAATATATACAATATACAGCATTTTTGATGTGGGTTTATTAAATATGTTTTTTGTTTTCTAGTCAAAAAACATAATTCAACGCCAATTTCGATAAAATACGTAGTCTGCTGAACATGAGAGGTATCATTTCACCATAGTTTCTTGGGACGCATCTATTTAATGATCAAAAAAACGAAAATATCATTTTTTTAGTAAGTATCAAATTTTATCATTGGCAAACCACTAGTATTGAAATTATTTTCAAACACTATGGACTCGGAAATAAATAACATTTACAATTGTACAGGAATCAAAGGTTCAATTTTATACTCATTGTACTTGAAAATTCGGTTTTTTAGGAATACACGACATGTATTTCATCCTTAAAAATCCAGCATATTTTATAATTATATCTGAAACAAAATCGAAATTTAAAGAGTGATGAGTATATTATTGCATCGAATATATTCTAACAAAAAGAATACTGATTGTAAAGGTTATTTATTTACGGCTACTATCGTTGATTAAGGATATTTCGAACTTGTCTTTCCACATCAGGCGGAAGTCCCATAGAACATTGTTCTAAACACTCAAGATTATTGCGACAACAGTCTTGACAGTGTGTTGGAGAATCCTGATTACAAATTTGACATGCATATCCTAGTAAGTTTGTAGAAATCAAAATACCTCTACTGCCAGGTGAAACATTATTGTGACCTCGACAATCCGGAACACAACCATCTGTCCGCCCCTCATCTTCTGTTGGAGTTGGTGGAGTCGGTGGAGTCGGTGGGTGGGTGGGCGGATATACTGGACCTGGATAACTTCTACCTCCATTACTACTACATCCAATATTAGTACAATGAGATGCACAACAATCATTTATGGGAGTTTCAGAGCACATACTATCTGCCATCATCAGAACTTTAATCCTACCCCAGCTACAAGCACAAGCACAACGAACATATAAACCATCTGGATCAATAGCTGATGAGATTGCATTTCTAATATAACGATAAATATTAACATCCCTTGAATAGTATCCAATGGGGTCTCTTCGTACAAACCTACCGATTCCAGTATGATAATGCCGATTCCGATAGAGCATTAAATTCGTTTCAATATCTAATACCTGTCCGGTAAATGCTCTGTTCCAATCAAATTCTGTTTCCGTTTTCGCTGTAAAGTCAGCGTCGAAAACATTCTGTTTTCCAAAAGCGTTATAAGTATAACGTTCCTGAATAACACCGTTATTGTTACAAATCGCTACGACATTCCAATTCGGATCGGCAAGAGAATACAATCGCTCTTCGCCTTTTTCACGTAACACAAGATCGTCTATGTAACGCAATCCCCAAACGTAACTTGTTACTTGGTTATCTGTAACTGATTCTATTTCCTGCCAGTTTTCGTTAAAGAACGATTTCGTTACTGTTGTGCCAACCGTTTTTTTGATTCGTTGGTTTAAGCCGTTGTATTC
>JAITIZ010000169.1 GCA_031279215.1 Planctomycetaceae bacterium | reverse complement strand
TTTAATGCAGGAACTCGTGAAACATACTATAAAATACATGGACAAGATAATTTCGACAAGGTGATGCAACGCATTAAATTTGTTGTTGACTATAGACGTAAAACACAAAAATTATTATCTATTGGGATTTCATTCGTTGTTTGTGATATTAACCGTAATGAAAAGAAAATTGCTGAAAATATATTTAGTAAATTAGTTGATGACATTGTTTTTTATGAAATGGGCAATCTGGGGGGATATCAATCACAAATTGTGTCAAATCAAATAAAAAAATGTAATAAACCTTTTACGATTGCTGGAGTCACATACGAAGGTTATTTAAATTTATGCTGTATAGATTTTCAAAATTACCTGGCGATAGCAGATTTAAACAAGCTTTCATTTATTGATGCATGGAATGGTGAAATGATGCAAAATATTAGAAAGAAATTTATACAGCATGATTTAAAAGGCACTTTATGTCATCGTTGTCTAACGGGACAAATAGAAACAATATTTCCACTAGTTCCCACATTAGCGACACCCAATAATGAGTTATTGTCAGATAAAAAAATTGCATAATCATCATACTGAAAAAATATTTTATGATCATTATTTATAATTGTAAGGTTTACTAGAGAGATAGTTTAAAAGTTATCATTATTAGAATTTAAGCACTTTTTAAAAAACAAAAGTTGCAAAAAAATTTCAGTCATACTTCTTAACATCATTACAATGTTTACAGGTCGATCAATTTTAGTAACGGGCGGAACGGGATCGTTTGGTAAAAGTTTTATCAAACGGGTATTAACTGAATGTCCCGAAGTGGAACGTATAGTTGTGTTTTCACGCGATGAATTTAAGCAATTCGAAATGTCGAATATGCCTGAATTTGCAGGTAATCCTAAGTTACGTTTTTTCTTGGGTGATGTTCGGGACAAGGAACGTTTGATGCGGGCATTTGATGTAGTTGATACCGTCATACATGCCGCTGCATTGAAACAGGTTCCCGCTTGCGAATACAATCCGTTTGAAGCTGTTAAGACCAATATCATCGGGGCGCAAAATATTATTGAAGCGGCAATTGATCGCAGGGTGAAAAAAGTTGTAGCGTTGAGTACAGATAAAGCGTGTTCGCCTATCAATCTTTACGGAGCAACGAAACTCTGTAGCGATAAATTATTCATTGCCGGAAGTGTCTATTCAACTACAAAAGAAACAAAGTTTTCAGTTGTTCGTTACGGTAATGTTGCGGGGAGTCGCGGTTCGGTGATTCCGTTTTTTCAGAAATTGATTCGTGAAGGAGCAAAGGAATTACCAATTACAGATTATAGAATGACACGGTTTTGGCTGAAACTTGAGAGTGCAATTGATTTAGTTTGTCATGCGATTGAAAACATGAATGGCGGTGAACTTTTTGTTAAAAAAATTCCGTCAATGAAAATGACTGATCTTGCGAAAGCGATTGCGCCAAATTTACCACTTAAAGAAATTGGTATTCGACCGGGTGAAAAAATTCACGAGATGATGATCTCTGTTGAAGATGCTCGAAATACAATTGAGATGGATAATTATTATATCATTTATCCAGATGCTTATCCTTCTGAAAAGAAGTTGTCAGGGAAACCTGTTCAAAATGATTTTGAATATCATAGCGGTAACAACAGTGAGTGGCTTAATATAGAACAGATGCAAAATTTAATTGCTGAAATTGATAACAATAATATAAAAGAAAAAGATATACTCAAAACAGGATGGAGAGTTATTGATGCCGCCTAATATGAAACGATACGGATATGGTCATCAATCGATTTCCGAAGCGGATATTAACATAGTTGTTAAAGCAATGCGGTCAGAATTTTTGACACAAGGACCGCTTGTTGCAAAATTTGAAGAAGCGTTATGTCAATATACCGGTGCAAAATATGCGGTTGTTGTTGCGAATGGAACGGTTGCACTGCACTTAGCAATGTTGGTATTGGAAATTGAACCGAATGACGAAGTAATTACATCACCGAATACTTTTTTGGCTTCGGCAAATTGTGTTGTTTATGCCAACGGAAAACCTAAGTTTGCAGATATTGATTCGGCTACCGCCAATATCGATCCGAAAAATATTGAGAAACAAATTACACAGAAAACAAAAGCAATTATTCCTGTTCATTTTGCGGGTCAATCTTGTGATATGCAGGCAATTCAAAATATTGCGAAAAAATATAACTTAAAAATTATTGAAGATGCAGCTCATGCAATTGGTTCAAATTATAAAAATACAAAAGTTGGTTCATGTAAGTATTCCGATTTAACAACGTTTTCGTTTCATCCGGTCAAGACAATCACAACTGGTGAAGGCGGCGCAATTATGACCAATGATAAAAATTTGTATGAAAAATTATTGATGTTGCGCTCACATGGAATGACCAAAAATCCGAAACGATTACACAAAAACGATGGACAATGGTATTACGAAATGCAATTACTCGGTTACAACGGACGTTTAACAGATATTCAATCCGCACTCGGTATTTCACAACTTAAACGTATTGATCAATTCAAAAGCAAACGCCGAAAAATTGTTGAAACTTATAAGACATTATTAGGAAACGATGAACGTTTTTCGTTCCTTAAAGAGAAGCTGTATTCGGATGCTTGTTTTCATCTTTGTCCGTTGTTAGTGAATTTTGGCGTAGTGAAAAAAACGAAACGTGAAATATTTGTCGAATTATCATCGCATGGAATCAATTTACAAGTTCACTATATTCCGGTTCATACGCAACCGTTTTATAAAAATTACGGTTATAAATTAGGCGATTTTCCATTGTCAGAAGAATATTACAAAAAAACAATGTCATTACCGCTTTATACTGATTTGACACAATGCGATATTAAATATATTACAAAAATAATTCAAAATATTGTAAAGTAAATGTATCAATTTGGATTGAAAATTTGGTCAACAAACAATAACTATGTTAAACCGGCAAAAAAACTTTTCGATGAAGGGGTATATGATTATATTGAATTATTTGCCGTTCCTGATTCATTTAATGACACAATTGGACAATGGCAATCACTCAAAAAAATTCCGTTTGTTATTCATGCAGCTCATTCAACAGTTGGTTTTAATCCGGCAAAGGCGGAATGTTTTCAAAGGAATTTAGAACTTGCCGAGGAGGCATTTGGGTTTAGCGATAAATTATCAGCGGACACGATTATTTTTCATCCGGGTTGTGAAGGGAAAATTGAAGAAACAATAAATCAGTTTAAAATCATAAAAACAAAATATGATACACAAACAAATAAAATGATTGTTGAGAATAAACCGTATTACGGCAAACTTGATGATAAACCAATTATTTGCAACGGTTATAATCCGATAGAAATTCAGCGGATTATGATTGAATGTTCGATAGGTTTTTGCCTTGATATTGGTCACGCTATTTACGCTGCCAACGCATTAAAACAAAATCCTTTTGATTTCCTTGATGAGTTTTATAAATTATCGCCTCGAATGTATCATTTTTCTGATGGTAACATAAATGGAGTAGATGATACGCATTGGAATATTGGTAAAGGTAATTTTGATTTTTCCAGAATATTGAAACATATCCCGAAAGAATCAAAAATTTCTCTGGAAACAGAGAAGGCGTCATCAAAAAATCTTGATGATTTTGTTAAGGATGTTAATAATGTCAAGGATTTTATAAACGAAGAATAATAAGCTTGTTTTAAACAAATATATTATAAATATGAAAATTACCATAATTAGCGATCAGGCGACTTGGATGAATGAACTTCTACCTGATCTTGTTAAGAGATTGGAACCAAACGAAGTGCGGTGGATTCACGAAATAAATGAACTTCGTGAAGGGGATATTTGTTTTATTCTTGGTTTTGGAAAAATATTAAAAAAAGAGCATTTGTCCAAGCATAAACATAATATTGTTGTTCATTCAAGCAACTTACCGCAAGGTAAGGGAATGTCACCGTTAACGTGGCAGATTTTAGAAGATAAAAATACTATTCCTGACACATTATTCGAGGCAATCGAATCACTTGATGCTGGTAAAATTTATATTCAAGACTGTGTTATATTTGAGGGACATGAGTTGATAAATGAATTGCGGTATGTAATGGGGCAAAAAGATTTTGATATGTGTATAGAATTTATAAATCGTTATCCAGAAATTATTGAAACCGGCAAAGAACAGATCGGTGAATCAAGTTATTACAGCAGGAGAACAGCCGATGATAGTGAATTAGACATCAATAAATCAATTAAAGAACAGTTTAATTTATTAAGAGTTGTTGACAATGAAAATTATCCCGCATTTTTCAATTATAAAGGTCATAAATATATTCTTAAAATATATAAAACCGAAATAAATAATAGTAATATAGATAAATCCCAAGAATTTCTCCTTCAATACAATAGTGATAAAATAGGCAATCAGGGGGGGGATAGGGTAAATTATCAATATTCAAGATTGGAATCATTACTTCCTAATTTTTTTACCGGAGGTGTATTATGATTCACATCACAAATCAGAATATTGGTAATTCAAATGCGGACGAATTTTGGAAAACATTTTCCAAAGCCGTTATTGAATCAGTTGGTATGAAGGAAAACCCATTTCATCCATTAGTTTTTATCAATGGTGAACCAATTATTGGAAAGAATGTATGTATTGGTTTTTTTTCCGAAGTTAATGCAAAAAATTCAACAGTAGAGATTGATGATTATTGTGACATAGCATCCTTTGTTTCAATCAATGTTGCCGATTCACACATGTATGCCATAGATTTATCAGACAAAATTGAACGTAAAACAATCAAATTTGAGCATCATATTTTTGTTGGTTCTCATTCATTTATCGGAGGTGGAAATCACATTGGACATCATTCCGTTATTGGTGCTGGAACAATATTAATAAATAAAGGATATATCCCGCCTTTTTCGTTAATTGTTGGAAACCCAGCTATTATTAAACCTGAATATTTTAAAAAAGAATACGAATCGCATCATATTGCACAGTAAATAACGCTTTCCCTTCCAATTTATCCTTCACTTTCGGATGTCGAACTTTCAAAAATCATTACTGCATTAAATAATTATTAAAACGATTATGATACTGAGTGCACACCAGCCCGCATATTTACCTTGGCTTGGATATTTACACAAAATTGCGATTTGTGATATTTTCGTAATACTGGATGATGTACAATTTGAAAAGAACAGTTTTACGAATCGGAATAAAATTAAAACGCCACAAGGTGAACATTGGCTAACAATTCCGGTACAAAATAAAAGTCATTTGGAAAAAGTAATTAGCCAACTGGAAATTGATAATAAAACAAGTTGGCGCGATAAACATCGGAAAACAATATCACAAATTTATAAAAAAGCACCGTTTTACAAAGAGTTTGCTGATTGGCTGGAAAAAATTTACTCGCAGGAATGGACGAATCTTGTGGATTTGACCGAACAAATGAATGATCATTTTTTGAAACAAATTGGTATAACAACAAAATTGATTCGACAAAGCGAACTAAATTGTTCTAAAAAAAAACAAGAACTCATTTTAGAATTGTGTGAAAAAACCAAAGCGGATATTTATATTTCAGGATCACTTGGAAAAAATTATATTGATCCGCAATATTTTACGGATCATGGAATTCGAATATATTTTCAGGAATATCATCATCCGGCTTATCCGCAATTGTATGGAGAATTTTTACCTTACATGTCCTGTTTAGACCTTTTAATGAATGTTGGTGAGAAACAGGCACTTGAAATTATTTTTGAAGGAAATGATCGAACTGTTTGAAAAATGTCAAAATACAAATTGATCAGACATTATCACAACGAAAATTGTGATTCGTCAAATGGAACAATACTTATTGTTGCGGCACATCCTGATGACGAGATACTCGGAGCAGGCGGTACAATAGCAATATTAACACAATCTGGTTACAGAGTTTGTACGCTTATTCTTGGCGAAGGAAAAACATCAAGAGGAAATAATGTTACTACATTGGAGATTGATACACTAAAATCAGAAATGGAAAAGGCTAACCGATTACTCGGTGTAGTTGATTGTTACACCGCCGATTTACCCGATAATCGATTCGATTCTGTTGACATTTTAGATATTGTACAATTGATTGAAGAACTTAAAGAACAAATAAAACCGGTTACGATTTTTACACATCATTTTGGCGACATGAATATTGATCATCAGATTACTTACAAAGCAGTATTAACAGCAACAAGACCAATGCAATATGAATGTGTTAAAAATATTTATACGTTTGAAATTCCATCGTCAACAGAATGGAATGCGTTTACACGTGAAACAATTTTTACACCCAATGTTTTTATTGATATTTCATCAACAATTGATACAAAAATCTCTGCAATGTCAAAATATGTTTCGGAACTTCGTGAATATCCGCATCCGAGATCGTTACAACATATCAAAGAACTAGCAAAAGTAAATGGCACAAAAGTCGGTCTTAATTATTGTGAAAATTTTACATTGATACGATCAATAGGAAAGGAATTATTATGAAAATTGCGAATCGTGAGATTGGACAACATATTGAACCGTTTGTGATTGCGGAAATGTCCGGTAATCATAACCAATCGCTGGAACGAGCATTGGCAATTGTTGATGCAGCAGCGGAAACGGGAGTTCATGCTCTTAAAGTTCAGACTTATACCGCAGAAATGCTCACTCTCGATATTGATGAAAACGAATTTTTCATTAGTGATGAAAATTCACTTTGGAAAGGAACTTCACTTTATAAACTTTATCAGAAAGCAAATATGCCTTGGGAATTTCACGAACCAATATTCAAACGTTGCCGTGAAAAAGGACTTATTATTTTTAGTACAACAATTACACCTGCCGGAGTAGATTATCTCGAACAGTTTGATCCTCCATGTTATAAAGTTGCGGCTTTTGAGAATGCAGATTTAGGACTTCTCAAACGGATTGCAAGAACAGGTAAACCGGTCATTATGTCAACAGGAATGGCAACGGTTGCGGAACTTGACGAGTCCGTGAGAACACTTCGCGAAAACGGTTGTAATGATATTGTGTTGTTAAAATGTACAAGTACTTATCCGGCAACACCAGAAAATACAAATTTACGTACAATTCCACATTTACGAGAACTTTTTAACTGTGAAGTTGGACTTTCGGATCATTCAATGGGAATTGGTGTTTCCGTTGCATCAGTAGCAATTGGAGCAACAGTAATTGAAAAACATTTTACGTTATGCCGTGCTGACGGCGGAGTTGACGCTGCATTTTCAATGGAACCGGCAGAAATGAAAACACTTGTTGAAGAAACCAAACGGGCATGGCAAGCGTTAGGAAAAATACATTACGGTATTTCCGAATCAGAAAAGAAGTCAATAATTTTCCGACGTTCTTTGTATGTTTGCGAAGACATCAAAGCAG
>JAITIZ010000145.1 GCA_031279215.1 Planctomycetaceae bacterium | reverse complement strand
CCAAATACCGTAAGCGGCTTTAGTTGTATCATCAGTAGCGGCGGTTGTTGCAAAAATTTTATTACTAACATCAATCCCTGCGAGTTGTCCGGCATAAATACCGATTGCGGAACCGCCATTATCTGACGTAGCAGTAATATCACCGCCAAGTATTATTGTGCCGGCAGCAGCAGAACCCAAAGTATTAGCGTTAAAATCGCCAAGTGAAAGACCAATGGCATTACCTAAAGTTGCGGTTGCGTCAATGGACTGGAGTGTAAGGTTATTAACATTACTATTGGACACTTTAAAACCCGTCGCATTATTCGCCGCCGTTACTGTAATAGCATCGACCGCGAAAATTCCCTCATTCCGCACAATACTAACACCAACAGCATTTCCGTAATCTATTTCAGTTACATTAACTGCGTTTAATGTTACCTGGGATGTAAAAGGCATAATCGTTTGTGCTGAAAATCCGATTGCCGAATCAGTAGCCGCAGAGCCTTGTCCGTATGCGGTAATCGTACCAGTTTGAGTAACCTTGCCTTGAATATCTTTTAATTCAACCGCAATAACATCCTTACTCTTACCGTCTGTGTTTGATTGAGCGGTAACATTTTTGAGTTCAATTGAACTAGATTCCAAAACATTACCCGCAACAAAACCACGAATTTTATTACCTTGTCCTGCCAGTACTGATTCAATATCACCAAGTTTTATTGTCGTATTACCCGTCAAATTACCGGCAGCAAAACCATACGCTTCACCGTTATTACCAGAATTGTCGGAATTTTCAACTTTAATTGTTGTACCTGAAAGATCAATCTTGGCATTGCTTAACTCGGCAAATCCTGCACTTTGAGTCATCGCCGACTTAAAAACAAGACCAAAAGCTTGACCGCTTGACGAACTAACGGAAATTGAAGAGGAAGAGGTTGCGCTAAGCGTGCCGGAAAAAGATGAGTTCGAAGCATAACCGAATCCCCACGTCAATACAGCATCCGTCTTTGTATTTGTAACAGAAACAGTCTTTGTACCAAAGTCAAAATTTAAAGTACGATCATTCGTGTATATCCCGCCAAGATTCGTTTTATCGTTTGCACTAAGTGTAATATCGCCATTGGTCAACTTAAAAGTATCGCCGGAAGTATATGATCCAGTAGTAGAACCCACTTTATATTCATGGTTATTGGAATCAATGAACACGCCAACGCTCGGACCATTAGTTACGTCATAAAGAGTGATAATTTCGCCCGAATCGGTCAGACCAATATCAGCGGCATAAACCTTATTAAGACTGCCTAATCCCCCCCCCCCGCCTACATTCACAGAGATCACCGCCAACACTGTGGCAGTTCCAAGACATCGCCGTGACATTTTTGGCGAAATTGCATGGAGGAATTTTTTAAAAAGACCGTTTATGAGTTGCTCAGAATTTTTTATGGCTTTAAGATCAACTCGTCCCTGATGTTGCGTGTTTTTTTTCATGGAAAATCCTTTTACCAAGTAAAAATGAAAGTTAGCGGAACCCAATCTTTATGCTCTATGACGATCCGCAACATAACCTTTCAGCATTATCGACAAATCTAATCGTAATCCTATAATCTTTTAAAAATTATTTTCGATATAAAAATAATTATAGAATCTGTAATCTATCAGTGGAATTTTTTCGTAACTGTCTATTTTGACATTTTTGTTTTAATTTTTTTAAACACGAAACACACAAAATGACACGAAAAATACGAAAGTTTTTTTAGATAGTTTTCGTGTATTTCGTGTTTAAAATAAACAGATACATAATTCAAATCGTCCGCAGATTACGCAGATTTTCGCAGATTATTTTAAAAAATTTTTTTGAAAATAATTTTCTCTATTTTTTGTTTATTCTTCCTTTGTTTGTGTCGTTCTTTCGTACTCTCAAAAAAGAATCCTGAAAATCAACGGATATCGAATTATCTGCGTCAATCTGCGTAAATCTGCGGACCAAAATAGATAATGACTGTTGATAGTGTCGCAAGCGGATTACTACCAAAACGGTAATCATTCCGCATGCGACACTATCCACTATCAACTCTCCACTCTCAACGGGGTTAAGAGCAAAAAACAAAAATTTCACTAATACATTACCAGAAAATTTTTGCAAAACTCATATTTTCGACCGTAAACTTTATCTAAATTAACCCCCATATCATCAATGATTAAGGAATATTTCTAAAAATAATGGATATTCCCCTATTATCTTGTCGAAAATTTAATAGTGTTTGAACATAAAATTCGGAAGTTGCGGGAATTGTCTGTAACGATAATATTTGTTACGAATGATTGTTATACTCTGACCTGTTATCAATTGGTTGTTTTAGGAACGCAGACGTCTCGTTTGCATAGAACTACGGTTATTGCGGGCGAGACATCCGTGTTCCTACAAAAAAAGTGACAGAACTTTGTAATAAACAAAATGCGAATCGGTAAGGTAATCGGACAGTTGACACTTTCACGTTGTCAGGAATCTGTTAAAGGGTTTCGATGGAAAATTGTTGTACCGATGACGGAAAATGATTTACGAACAAAAAATGAACCCCAAACAGAAGAATTAATTGTTTATGATGATCTTTCGGTTGGTGAAGGACAATGGATTGCGTTTAGTGAAGGAGCAGAAGCGTCAATGCCTTTTTTTCCAAATCCAAAACCAATTGATGCTTATAATGCCATAATTTTAGATCAAATTGAATTAGATTAAATTAAAGCAAGATCAAATAAAATGGTAATTGATTAAATAATGTTTTATTAAAATTTAACGGATGTTTTGTTGTTGTTGTTGTTATTATTGTCGTTTGCCGAATGATACAAACGTTGGTAACATAAATTGAATTTCTTTTTCAAAAGGAATGAGAGTTCGCAAAAGGAGTTAATGCAATCAAAATGACCAATTTACATCAGATTAAGGAAGAGATTTGTGATATTGGGCGTCGTATTTACAATCGCGGTTTTGCGGCGGCGAATGACGGTAATATTTCGTTCAGAATGGATGAAAACCGTATTGTTTGTACTCCGACCGGAATTAGTAAGGGTTTTATGAAACCGGATGATCTTTGTATTGTTGATATGAACGCCAATCAGATTTCCGGTCATCGTAAAATGACCAGTGAAATACGGCAACATATTACAATTATGAAACACCGTAATGATGTTAGATCGGTTGTTCATTGTCATCCGCCTCATGCAACAGCGTTTGGTATTGCCCGTGAAGCAATTCCGCAATGTATTTTGCCGGAAGTCGATATTAACATGGGTGATGTACCAATTGCAAAATATACAATTCCCGGCGGTCAGGCATTTGCTGATGCAATTTTGCCGTTCCTTGACAAGAGCGATATTATCGTACAGGCAAATCACGGAACCGTAAGTATGGGACCAACTGTAGAACGTGCTTATTTTCTAACAGAAATGCTTGACGCTTATTGCCGTATTCTGCTTATTGCCCGAAATCTTGGAAAAGTAGAATATTTTACAAAAAACGAAGCCGAAGATTTATTGAACTTGAAACAAAAATGGGGATTCAAAGACCCGCGTGCAGAACTCGCTAACTGTGAACTTTGCGCCAACGATATTTTTCGTGACAGTTGGAAAGAGACAGGAGTCGGTCATCGCGCCTTTCAACCGCCAACATTTCGGCGCGGTGAAGAAACCCTCAATAACCCGGTCTGTTCGTGTACATCAAAAAATGAGAACGATATTGATCAGGAATTGATTATCAAAACAATTACTGACCGTGTTATGCAGGCTCTTGCCAAAACCGGTTAGTCCGACGTTTTGTGGTAACTGTACCGTATCCCGTCATAAACTTGCCTTTTTTAATATATCAGTGGAATTTTTGTTTTTTTGAGATCACGAAACAAACGAAATACACGAAAATTATCTAAAAAAACTTTCGTGGTATTTTTTTAATCTCTTATGTTTTCTTAGTCCCGCAGGGACGAGATGTGCATAACCGTAGGTTGCGCTTCGCTTCACTGCCGGTTATGCATTTCACACCCCTAGCGGGGGTAAGAGCGAAAAACAAAAATTCCACTGATAGATTACGTCTTTTTTAATTTGTTTTTTTTCGTAAGTTTCGTAATTCTCAAAAGATAATTTGCGAAAATCTGTGTGATTGGCAAACGAAAAATAGATAATTACAAAATAGATAATTACAAGCTGCTTGGGATAATTTGTGTTACTATTTTGGCGCGGGCAACCGGTTGCTCAATTTTGAACGATAATCGGATTGGTTTTTTTCTTGCCATAGCGTCTTCGTCAATCTCAAGTGTTTCCAACTGCAACGGTAATGATTTTTCATCATCGGTTGCTGTTACAACAACATGAATTTTTTTATCTTTTGCGCCGATGAGTAAATCAATTTTATTTTTGTTATTGGGGTCATTTTGATTACTTTGATTCGTTTGCTTTTCCCATGATTCATAAGTCAGCAATGCGGTTTCAAATGTTCCGGCAGGTTCAAGTTCAATAACATCCGTAACCGTCAAGGAATTGGGTTGGTCAGATTCTGCCCGTGTAAATTCAAAGGTTCGTTCCAACTTTTTAATTTCTTTGAGACCATAAGCCGAAGCATAGTTAATTGTACAAGAATCTTTTTTGTTTGAAAATGTTTTTGCAATTATTTTACCTTCGGCATTGCGTCCTGTTTTTTGGAGTTGGCCGTTAATTACCGGAACGGGATGTCCAAACGAATTTAAGAGTTTACTGTCGTAACGTTTATTACTGAATGTGCGCCGTGTATAGACTTCGCCGCCCGGATCAAGAACCGGCATTGTTCCCTCATACATCACCGTAAACGAGCCGACATCATTATGATTATGGTGTTCGGCGTTGTGTCCGCCTTTACAGGCAACCGCAATTTGTTTCGTTTCACCCAATTTCGGACGGAAAATCATAACACCGGCATCAGGAAAATCCGTCCGAAGTTCGGTAAGCGGAACGGCGGTTGCCGATACTTCAGGAGTTTTTGTTGCGGAATTGGGAAAACAATAAACTCCTGTCGTTTGGAGATTTCCTAATCGGTTCTGATATTTTTCGTAATCGGCAAACCCGAATTGAAACCGCCGGCTCAAATATTTCGCAAGAGAAGCGTCCGGTTTGGCGGTAATTGAACAATCCGCAAACGCCGCAAAAAGTCCCGGCATAACTTCCATCCGAAATCCGAAAAGCGCACAATTACGTACTTTCGGCATTGTCAAAAAATCGACATGACCGTTTGCGGACTGATAAACAATTTCCGCAAGTTCCGCAAAATGCCCAAAACCGTAATTCCAATATCCCATTCCCTCACTACAATATCCGTCCGGCGTAAATCCATTGAAAAAGGGTTCCATGAATTTTTCTGCGGCGGCAATATACCATGCCCGCCGAACCGGATCGTCAATCAACGCCTGTGCCGCCCCAACCACACCGGCATGGCAAACACTGTTCCAATTATTTGTTCCGGTAATCCACCAATTTCGTCCGTTATTGCCCGACTTAACCGCTTGCTCATACGGTTGAAAGGTTCGCTGTTCAATATTGTTTCGAATAAGTATTCGGATTTCCGGTGACAATTTATCGCCCAGCCATGAATCTGCCAAACCAAGTTCGACACTGGTATCCGCCGAAACAAGATCAATATGAACCGTTTTACCGTCATAAATTTCGGCATTGGGATCATGAGCCGGAAGAGTCCAACTCGGATCAGCACAAATAGAACGAATCGTTGCTTCCAACGGTACAATAAATCGACCTTTGTTTTCAAAACACTCCGCAAGTACAAAAACAGTAAGCCGTCGATATTTGCGGTTACGGACATTTTGATAATTTGTACGATTCCCGTTTCGATAATACTCTTTGTAAAGTGATTCGGGTAATTCGGGAATTGGTGTTTTGAGCGTATTTTCGGCGTCTTTAATGATATTACCTTGCGGAATAGTTTCCCAGTCGGTGCGGTTGGTAATTGGTTTTCCAACACAAAACGGCTTTTTCGGCAAAAACGAAACAATCTCTGCCGCACGCTTTTCTATTGCCTGATTCCGAACCGCCGCTTTGTTTTCATTTTGAGCGTACAAAAATGCCGACGAAACCAATGAAAAAAGAAAAATAACCACAACCAATAAAAAAAACTGTTTTAACATGCGTTACCTCTCATACTAAAATGTTTGACCGTAGGTGCAGCGAAGTACAACCTACGGTCAAAATACCCAACAGAACAAAGCCCCGCACAGGGCAGATTATCAACCGCATCAACCGCAGCAATCACATCTCGCCCTTGCAGGGGCTTTGGAAAATGGGAAAGTTCCTGATTCCGGCGGTTGCGCTTCGCTTGACCGCCGGTTATGCATTTCACATCCCTAGCGGGGTTAAGAGCGAAAAACAAAAATTTCACTGATAGATTACTAAATTTACAACCCCATTATCAACTATTACAACGACGGGGTTCACCCCAACTCCGTGTGTTTTATTGGTTAAGTCTAACAATGATTATTTAGACCACCAGGTATTACCGGTTATTTTTACGAGATTGGTTCTTTCGGTGTCGATTTTACTATTGAGTTGTACGTTCTGAAGCGTGATGAACGGATTGATCTCGACTCCGCCGCAAGCAACAACAAATGATCGCCCGTTTTTTGTGAACTTCGCTTGACTTCGAACCGTTTTCGGAACCGGATAAACAACAGGTTTGAGAAAATCCGCATCTTCAAACGCCGTTAATTTACAACCGGCTTTGTCAAGTAATCCCTCCTGCCGAATCAATGCCACAGTAACAGCAAGTTCCATACAATTCCTCAAATCACCAAAAACCGGGTCTGCCTTACTGAGTGCTTCGTAATTGGCCGTCATTTTGCTACACCAATTGATTGCTGCTCTATCCGGTTTACCGCCGGGTTGGTAGGAATTGTTCCGCGAATCAACATATTCGTTGTCCGTCAACGCCTTCACTTTAACTTCGCTAAGTTGCCATGTGAGTTTTTTGGAATCATGCGTAATCGTACCGTATTCGGGAGTAAGCCAGAATCGCGGGTTGATTTGCTTCTGACTTCCGCCAATTAAATGGATATAACTGGGTAAATTACGTATTGGAGACGGGATATGACCAAGACCAATCTGTTTCATTTTATAATCGGCAATAACCAGAACCATTGCAAAACGGCTTTGTTCAGGAATACCATGAAGTGTAACAATATTCACACCATACGCCGCTTCTTGAGCCGCAGCAAATGCTTGAACATTATTCCCATCCACAACAGGGAATTGCCGGTTCACTTGGGCAATTTTTGCCAATGCGTCTTTGGTCGGGTCAATAGAACAGGTAATTACCGACGGTCGGGTCTGATGATTCCATGTACGGAAAACAGTCAGCAGGTCTTCCAACCGGAATACCGGACGACCACTGGTTTTACCAATAATATTGCCGTAAGTATCGGCTTGCCAAGCCTCCGAAGGACCAACCAGAATAATATCATTTTCTTCAGGAACAACCACAATATAACGAATTGCGGTTAAACCGCCAAGATAACGAACAGAATCAGAAAATTCCTCATGATTTTCAATTGTCTGACAAATTTGGGCATTTAGTTTTTTGAGTGAGATTTTTCGGATTGGAGTTTTTTCATTCAGACCGGTTGGAATCGGTTCAAGAAGTTTACTGAGATTTTTACCGATGTTTTCCATTGTGTTTTTCGGGGTTGTTTTGACGAGTCCTTCAACATCAATTTCAACACCGCCCACCACCGAACCGCCATAATAGACTCCGCGATCCGGCGTTGTTACCTGAGCAGAAACCGGAAACACAGAAACAAAAATCCAGGTAATCAGGACAACACCAAGAACGGTACATTGGAACAAATTCAATTTTTGAATCATAATCGTAATTCCTTTATGAGTTTAAGAAATTTTAACATAGAAAAATTTACAGCCGAATCGGTGATCACCATCGGCTTCAATACCAAAACCATCAGCTTCAATATCAACACAATCAACACAACCTTGTTTCGGTAACTTTGGTATCGGCAATCACCAATCTAAACCGTTACCGAAATATAAAATACTATAATTGAGAACTTCCGGTAATACAAGTAGCCGGAAATTTTTTTTTATGACAGGATAAAGTATATTTCAAAATAAATCATTCACCACCACAATTAAAAAAATAGTAATATATCAATGGAATTTTTGTTTTTTATATTAGCCCCGATAGGGGCGTCAGTATTTTTTACTGAATCGCCCGCCCCAACGGGGTGGGTTTAAGTTTCCCCGCCCACCCCGACGCCCTGAAAGGGCAACGAGAAAATGATTAAATAACGAACCGTGTAAAATTTCCTATCGCCCTTTCAGGGCTACTATGGTTGTGATCTACAATAATTCCACTGATATATTACAAAAAAAATAGTAATATATCAGTGGAATTTTTATTTTGTGATCACTCTCACGGGGTAAACCCCGTCGTTAACGGCGGGGCTTGCCCCGCCATGATCTTTTTCCTACGCATTGTATCATTTGCAATATCCTCCCAATAATCATCGTAATAAACCATTAATACCGCTGATCCGCGTGTCAATTTTGCAACTGGTATGTGTTGCATTTTATACGGGCATCCTTAATTATTGAAATAATAAATTTAAAAAACGCTGGATAATCTTTTGAAAAACTTATTGGATCATTTAATTTTACTTTCCAATAATTCCAATTTAATTAATCCAATCTTGATTGGGCCCCTTTGAGGAATTGGAAAAAGAATTCGGCATTTGAATTGGATTTCATTAGGCGAGTTGTCAGGGCTTCCATTGCGTCGGTTGGATTCCGCGAGGAAAGGGTTCGCCGAATTAAGGTTGCTGCATGAAGAATTTCGGGCGGAAAAAGTTTTTCTTCACGCCGTGTTCCTGATTGTCCAATATCAATAGCGGGCCAAATACGGCGTTCCGCTAATTTCCGGTCAAGAATGAGTTCCATATTACCGGTTCCCTTAAATTCCTGAAAAATCAGATCATCCATACGGCTTCCGGTTTCGATAAGAGCGGTTCCTACGATTGTCAGTGAACCGCCTTCCTCGAAAGCACGGGCGGTTGCGAACAATTTTTTCGGAATATCCATTGCCTTAATATCGACTCCGCCGGACATTGTTCGTCCGGTGTTACCGACCCATTTATTGAATGCTCTTGCCAAACGGGTAATTGAATCCAAAAGCAGAAAAACATCTTTCCCCATTTCGGCTAACCGCCGGCAACGTTCAACAACTAATTGCGCAAGCCGGACATGAGATTCAATTTCACGGTCAAGACTACTCGCCACCACTTCGGCATTGACGGCACGCCGAAAGTCGGTAACCTCTTCGGGACGTTCATCAACTAAAAGAATAATTACTTTAACATCAGGATGATTTTTAACAATTGCCTGACTGATATGATGGAGAAGGATTGTTTTTCCGCTTCGCGGCGGGGCAACAATTAAAGCGCGTTGACCTTTTCCGAGAGGTGTCAGAATATCCATAACACGGGTTGTCAACGGTTGGGGACCGGTTTCAAGACGGAGCCATTCTTCCGGATTGATTGGGGTGCGTTCGTCAAACGGCTTAATTGCCGGATAATCATCTGCCGAAATTCCATCAACCTCTTTGATTTCACGAAGCCGGGGACCTTGAGTTTTCGTGCCGGGCTGAATCAGACCGCTCATAAGAATTCCTTCCCGAAACCCGTATTTTTCGATCATACTTCCGGGAACGAAGGGATCCGTAATAATTCGAGCATAATCATTGTTCGGATCACGAAGAAAACCGTAACCATTGGGGTGTAATTCTAGGGCTCCGGTTGCTTCATAATAAGCGTTGGGATCACCTATTTCCATAACACCGGTTGGTGCTCCGCCCGGTTTTGCTTTTTTAAAGTTATTTTTTTGACCGGCGAGGCCGCTGTTGGAAGTGGGACGCGAGCGACCGCCTCCACCTCCATTTCTATTATTTCGACCACTATGACGGTTCCCGTTAGAGCTATTTCTTGGCATGTAAAGACACCTGGTTGGTGATTGTCAAAAGAACACCGCAAAGAGAATTTGAGCCCTCCTTGCAGTAACACAATATAACACAAAATCCTGTTACGGACTGAAACGATATTCTGAAAAACAATTTACGAAAGACTAACATCCGGTTATCATAGCCGGTAAGGCATTACACTTCACGTTGAACATAACAACAACTCAATAATCTATTATGTTGCGTTACAGAAACTTACTAATTTTTGTTTACGTTTAAAGTATAAAGTCAATATTGAGGTCAACATTGACCAAACAACCTTTTTTGCATTGATTTGAAATTTTTACAGTATCAATATTTCAAAGGTGTTTCGAAAGTCCATCCTAATGACTAAGGTTCTTTTCAATTGTGAAGAACATACAAAATCAAAAAGACACCCAAAGAGTCAATAAACTACCTAAAACTTCGTGTTTTTTCGAATGAAAACTGCACATAAACATCCGGTCAACATGCATTTGTAATTGGAAAGCAGAGACATCAAAAGAGTCCGTCTCAACCACCACGAAGCGGTAACAAGCAAAAATATTTTTATTTAAGTAATCAGTATCATACCCGAATCACCAAACCTGTCAAGACCAATTCACCATTTTTTTTCTATTTTGTTTAATGAAATTAAAATAACAACCTAGTGTTCACTAGGTTGTGTGCTCATTTCGTTAAACCAAAGGTTGGCAATGTTTCGCCGAAGGGCTTTCACCTACAGTCGCCTACCTGATGTTTATTTTTTAACGAAAATTTCAATGATAGATTACGAATAAACAACATCTTGGAAAAAACAGATTTGAAAATAGTATGTTTGAAAATAGTATGATTGAAAATAGTATGATTGTCTATCCTGTGAATATTTCTTGATAATATACTACTAAATAGTTACAAAAAACAGTTACACATTAAGGCATGGTTATTTTAACAGTAATATTACCGATATTGTCGGAAAGCTCCGACGGGAAATCATTGATCCGAAAAAATAATTCGCCGGAAATATCAGCTGTCCAAGTTTTACCAAGTCCAATTTTTTGGGGTATGGAAAATCCAATACCGGCAGTTCCTTCCTTTGCTAAAAAATGTTCTTCCTGATCAGGAATAAGTGTTGCTAAAAGTGTTCCGATTGGTGTTCCGCGATAATAACGAAGCGTAATACCGTTTGGTTCTGAATACCAGATTTTTGGTTTTTCAGCAAGTTGAAAACGCCCAGAAGCAGCAACACAATAAGTTTTACCCCGCTCCAACCGTATTCCTGAACTTTGCCAACCTTTATCCGCTTGGATTAGGAATTGTGTTTCGGGTGTTGAAATGGGTTGGGCGTTTTTGTTGTAATTAATTCTTGTGCGTTCAAAATCGTAATCGTAATCAAGGTTGGTGATAAAATCAAGCCAGTCATGGTCGAGATGATTTGTAATTTCTTGGGTATTCCATTCGGGTTGTTCGCTCTGAACTGTTTTGAGCAATAATGCACGGAACCGTTCAGCAATATCGCTAGGCACCCCATTCAAATTCCATGCAATTCGCCGGAACGCAGTTCGGTAACACGGGTGGTTTTCACAGAACACCGCAAACGCCCAACTCCAACCATAAGACGTATTTTCATCATAGTCTTCCGATTCAAGTTCAAATATATCCTTGATTGTTCGGAGACGATTTTTCGCCAAATCACCCCGAACAAGATCAATACGCCCCCAACCAGGTAATTCATAACGTGATTTCGGAAAATAGTTAAGAGTTAAAGATTCGTTTTCTAAACAATGTGTTCCAAGTAATTCGGCAGTTCCCTCGCGGTACCAAGGCGGTCCCCAATGTCCAAACGCATAACCCATAAATACATGAACACCCTCATGAAGTAAAAGATGACGCCGATAATAGTTACTGTCCTGATTACGTATCCACATCCGACAACGTAACGCATAACCATTGCGAAGATTGGGAACCTGCCGAACCGCCCCACAAGTTTTGAACTTTTCAAAATCATCAATCAGAAAACCCTCGACTTGAAATGTTTCATAATTTTGAGGATTCAATTCAAAATAATTGCAAAGTAACGGAATAAGTTGATCAAAAAGTTTTGGTAATTCATCAACTTGTTTGGAAACCGCAAGATCGGTATAAAGAATAAGGTGTTTACTTTCAAGGCGGCGGATTCCTGATTGTTTTATTGCGGATTGGTCGAGGGGGATTTCCGTATTCCAATGTTTACGGATTTCTCTGCCGGAATATTCCGCAATACCAGCAGAAATTTCCTCCGCAAAAAAAATATTGCCGCGAAAAATTACAAAATAGAAAAAAATAAGAAAAAAAAGAAATTGATATTTTAACATTATAAATGATCCTCAGAATATTTCAGTGGAATTTTTGTTAATAGCCGTTTATATCCTGTTTGCAACTGAAAAGCAAGGCAACTATTCAGTCGGGTATTATCAGGAAATACTCACAAGAATAGGCGATCTTGTGAGTATTTCCTGATGATAAACGAATATAAAAATTACCGAATAATTTACAAAAGAATACCATAACCGCCCTATTTTGACTACCCCAATCTACCTAAATTAACAACCAGCATGTGAACACTAGGGAATATTTTAAAGAAATAATATTTTGTGCAAGATTTCATACCTTTCTTCCGCATACCTTGACGTATTTTCCACGTTAGTGTATATTATAAAATCTGTTGTCAAAGTATAAGGAGAGTAATTTCTCCGGTAATAAGTTGCGCATCAAAATGCTGCATTTTTATAATTTGTTGTTATCGTTTTATTAAAATATTAAAATACGCCAAGCCCCTAATGATCCGGATTTTGGGACTAAAATCAAATCATGAATCCCAGTGAAGTATTACGAATAGTTGATGCCATTCATCGCGACAAACGAATCGATAAAGAGATTGTGTTTGTCGGCGTCGAGGCTGCTATTGCAACAGCGGCTCGTAAACAATACGGCGAAGAAACCGCTATAAAAATTCATGTTGATCGTGAAACCGGAGAAATTTCAGGAACACGGAACGATGAACCAATCTCGCCGGAAGAAATGAGTGAACGGATCGGTGCCCAAAGTGCTAAACAGGTAATGATCCAAAAAATTCGGGAAGCAGAACGTGATGCTATCTTTGAAGAAAATCGCGCCCAAATCGATCAAATGGTCGTCGGAATCGTTCAACGAATTGAAAACGGAAAAGGAAAAAAAGATGACGTATTTCGAGAAGGCGGTGCAATTACGGTTGCCCTTCATGGAGTAGAAGCCGTTTTGCCGCGAGGAGAAAGAATTCCTGGGGAGGTTTTTCACCCTGGTGATCGTGTTCGCGGAATTGTTATTGAAGTTAAAAAAACCGGCAACCGCGTCAAAGTTATTCTAAGCCGTATTCGTCCTATTTTTGTCCAAAAATTGTTCGAACAGGAAATTCCTGAAATTCAAGAAGCAGTCATCGAAATTAAAGGTATTGCCCGCGAACCCGGTTATCGTACTAAAATTGCGGTTTACAGTAGTGATCAACGGGTTGATTGTGTTGGAGCTTGTATCGGAATGCGGGGAAGCCGAATCAAAAATATCACCGAAGAACTTAACGATGAACGAATTGATGTTGTTCCGTGGAGTTCTGATATGCAGGTTTTTATTCCAAACGCACTTCGACCCGCTGAAATTGAAGAGGTTATTCTTTGTTCCATGCTTGGTCGAGCGGTGGTGTTGGTGCGGCAAGACCAAAGATCCTTGGCAATTGGACGGAAAGGACAAAATGTTCGGCTTGCTAGTAAACTTTGCGGTTGGGATGTTGAAATTATGACCCGCGAAGAGCTGGAAGCCGATATTGAAAAAGCCATCGAAGGTTACGCCCTAATCGAAGGTATTGATCCGGAACTCGCAGACCGGCTTGTTGGCGAAGGTTTTTTGACCTTCGATGACCTCTCAATCATTGAACCCAATGACCTGGCTCAAATGGGAAATATCTCAATGGAAGAAGCAGAAGCCATTATCGAACAAGCAGAACAATTCGCCGAACAAGAAGAAAAAATTAAAGAAAATCAATCAAATCGTGAACAAATTAAAAATGATGAAATTGTTTCTGAAATGGAAACCAATGAATAATAGCCGGATAGTTTGTTCAGAACAGATGTTTGAGTTTTTTGAGGGTTTCCTCAATATTCACCCTTTGCAGTTAAAGGATGTTCCTTTATGTAATAAAAATACTAATTTGTAAGTTAAGGAAGCCGAAAATAAATTATCAGAATTACTTTTTATGTGAGTTTTTTCTGTTGATAGGAAAGTTTTCGGTAACCTGATTCACTTGTTTTCGGCCTTAGTAGGGCCTTTTGGAGAGAGTCGAGATTTGTCCATTCGAATTTACGCACTGGCGCAGCAACTCAAGGTCGAAACCAAGAAACTCATCGATGTCCTAAAACAATTGGGAATCGAAGGGAAAGGTTCTTCTTTGGCTAGTCTAACCGAAGAAGAAGTTGAAAAGGTAAAGACTGCCGTCCAAAAAACTCATGTTAAATCTTCAAAATCAGGCAGCGACTTTCCTGATACGGTATTAAAACGTCCTCCGGTATTACCTACGGAAAAGAAAATCCGTGTTCTTGAACCACTTTCAAAAAAGGACAGTTTGCCTCCGCAAACGACAGATCACAAAGAAATTAAGGAAAAAGAAATTCCTGTGGTTTCGGTTCCGCCTGTTACCGTTTCGCCTCGGCCGGAAAATAAAACCGGAACAAAAGTGAAAGAACCGGAAATAGTTCTACCGCAGGAACCGTCTGTAAAAAAATTACAAGAAAAAAAGTTACCGACAAAAGAATTGCCAACAAAAACAAAAGAGGCATCGCTAAAAGAACAGCCAACAAAAGGATTGTCTGCGAAAGAAGTATCGTCAAAAGAACAACCGGTGAAAGATTTACCTACGAAAGAAACGTCTGTGAAAGAACGACCGGCAAAAGAATTGCCGGCGAAAGGAACATCGGTGAAGGAACCGCCGGCAAAAGGATTGTCTGCGAAAGAGACACCGAAAGATGTATCGGTAAAAGAACAGCCTGCAAAAGGATTGTCTGCGAAAGAGGCATCGAAAGATGTATCGGTAAAAGAACAGCCCGCAAAAGGATTATCTGCAAAAGAAGCATCAGCGAAAAATTTACCTACAAAAGAGCAATCGGTGAAAGAACGACCGGTAAAAGAATTACCTACGAAAGGGACATCGGCAAAAGATTTACCTGCGAAAGAAACATCGGTGAAAGAAGCATCGGTGAAAGAACGACCGGCAAAAGAATTGCCGGCGAAAGGGACATTGGCAAAGGAATCGTTAACAAAAGAACAACCAACGAAAAAATCACCGGTTAAAGAGTCCTTGCCTTCTTTCCCAACACTTCCTCCGCCGCTTGGTCATATTGAATTACCTTCTTCAGAGTCGAAAAGCGGAACCTCCAAGAAATCCGCTCCGTTAAATGCTTTTTTGAGGAAGCCGGAATCATCTTCGTCTACTTCTGAACCGATTACCACAGGACTTTCGGAGCCGGGTCATGCGGTTGCGACACGTCGAGATGATTATCGGGGACCGATGCGGGTTATTACGGATAAGATTCCCAATCTTGATACTTTACGCAAAAAACCGGAGGGAAATAAGACGGGAAATAAACACTCTCATTCACAGCCGTCAAAACCCAATGTACCTTCAATTCGAATTGCCCCTGTTCCCAAAACACCAACCCTAAAAACACCCAACCCCAAAAAAACAAGAGAACTCGCTCCGCAAAAACCGGATATAGTTTTGCCGAAAGATGTTACTCGTAGTGTTATTGCCGATGGAACTTCAGAAAAACTTCGGGAGTACCTAGAACGCCATCAACGTATCAAGGAAGAAGAACGTAAATCAAAAGAGAAAGACAAAGGGAAAGGAAAAGACAAAGGGAAAGACAAAGGAAAAGAAAAAGACAAAGGTAAAAGGAAAGATAAAGATAAGGAAAAAAAGACTGTTCATCCTGAAAATGAAGATCGTTACTCAAACAACGGACGTAATCAACATCGACGGGTTGTTGTAGGTGATCCTGCATTTCCTTTTATTGAAGAGGCTAAGAAAAAGCGGCGTAACAGTGCGACACGGCGTCATAATCGAAATGATTTTGAAGAGGAAGTTGCTGTTATTCCGCGTCAGCTTAAGCGTCAACGTAATCGCGGGCAATCCGTGAGTACGGCAGCACCGCGAAAAACGGACTTGATTATTCAACTTCCGTGTTCCGTCAAACAATTTGCCGAACAAACAGGTTTTTCTGTTCCCGTTGTTATAAAAAAACTTCTCGAAATGGGAACTCCTATGATGATTAATTCACAATTAGATCGGGAATCTTCGGAACTTTTGGCAGAGGCATTTGGAATACGATTATCGGTAAGAGATCAGGTTTCACTGGAAGATCGGTTGGTGGTATCGTTATTTGAAGAGGAAGACCCGCCGGAATTTTGTAAACCGCGTCCTCCGGTGGTTACAGTACTTGGTCATGTTGATCATGGTAAAACGACATTGCTTGACTATATTCTTCATTTGAATGTTGTTTCTGGAGAAAAGGGCGGTATTACGCAACATATTCGGGCGTATCGGGTCAAAATGGGAAATGGCATGGGAAATGGCGAGGATATTACGTTTGTTGATACGCCCGGTCATGAAGCGTTTACCGAAATGCGGGCGCGTGGTGCGAATTGTACGGACATTGTTGTTTTGGTTGTGGCGGTGGACGACGGGATAATGCCGCAAACGGAAGAAGCGATTTCGCATGCGAAAGCGGCGGGGGTTCCTATTATTGTTGCGCTCAATAAAATGGATTTACCCGGAATAAATCCTGAACGTGTTATTCAGGAACTTGCTGCTCACGAGTTAATGCCGAGCGAATGGGGCGGCGATATTGAAATGATTCGATGCAGTGGTTTGACTGGTTTAGGGGTTGACAAGTTACTTGAAACGATTCAGGTTGTTGCGGAACTTCACGAACTTAAAGCGAATCCCAATCGTCCGGCAGTTGGTGTAGCTTTGGAAGCGGAGCTTCAATCTGGACAGGGAGTTATTTGTAAAATGCTTGTCCAGAATGGGACGTTACAAACGGGAGATGTTGTTCTTTGCGGTACAGCTTATGGGCGTGTCAAGATAATGTACGATACTCTCGACTCCAAAAAAGTAATTACTAAAGCGGCACCGAGTACGCCTGTACACTTAATCGGTCTCAACACGGCTCCTAGTGCCGGAAGTAAATTCTGTGTTCTGGACGATATTTCGGACGCTCGAACTATTGCCGAACAACGCCTGGATGAAGAGCGGAAAAACATTTTGGCGAATGTCCAATCTCATGTTACATTGGAAACGTTGTTCCAACGAATCAATTCTGCACAAACAACACAAACACTTAATATTATTATTCGTGCTGATGTTCGTGGTTCTATTGAGGCGATTCGCAAAGAGCTTAGCAAACTGGATCATCCCGAAGTCAAGATTAAAATTTTACAGGCAACTGTTGGCGGAATTTCGGAGGCGGATGTTCAACTTGCGGATGCGTCTGATGCGATTATTGTTGGTTTCAATGTTGTTCCTGACGAGAATGCCCGTATCATGGCGGACCGGAAAAAAATTCAGATACGCCGTTATGATATTATTTATAATTTAACGGACGATATTAAAAAAGCGTTGGAGGGAATGCTTAAACCAATTGAACAGGTTAAGGAATTAGGACGGGCGTTGGTGCAGCGGGTGTTTGTGATTAGCCGGCTTGGTGTTATTGCCGGATGTCGTGTGATTTCGGGAACTGTTGAACGTGATTGTCGGGTTCGGATTATTCGGGAAAGCCGAATTATTGGTGAATACCCGCTTGACTCATTGAAACGTGAAAAAGATGATGTGAAAGAAGTTCGTGAAGGTTACGAATGCGGTATGAAACTGAAAGGTTTTAATGACCTAAAAGAAGGCGATATTCTCGAAACGTACAAAATTGAAGAAATCGCACGAACCTTTTAAAACAATACCCGTAAATTACTGTCTTGGTAATCTATCGGTGGACTTTTTGTTTTTCGCTCTTAACCCAGCTAGGGGTATGAAATGTAGTTGATAGTAGGGAGTTGATAGTTGATAGTGTCGCATGCGGATTTTAGCCGGATGATTGTAAATCGCTTGCGGCACTAAGAAAACATAAGGGAACTTCTAAAAGCCTTGTTTCTCAAATATTGCATCCTTAAAAATAAAGGCTTGAGAATATTTTTTGGGTCAAAAAATTAGGTTTTTAGTATTTCCCTTTGGATTATGGCAGTGCAAGAGTTTCACTTCCTCCGCCTGTTGCCGTTGCCTGCCAGACTTCCAGCGTAATGATTTCCGAAACAAAACGGCAGGAACCATCGCAAAGTCCAACCTGAACACCGGCTGGATGAAAACTTCGGGCGGTATGAACCTGACGGATTCCCCATTCACTAACATTTGTTGCTGCCAGATTTTTACGGTTTTTGGGACCGGGACCGCAACAATTAAGAGGCATAGCTCCATTGTAAACATGATCGGGACCTCGGTGATTGGGTGTATAATAAGCGGTAAAACCAGCTCCAACTGCTAAACGTCCATCACCATAATAACACATGCCTGTTCTCGCTTTCGTTGGCGAAACTTCGCTCCAAAGTAAAGTATTACTGGTTCCATCGGTTAGATTAGCGAAACTACGACATTCATTCGGAGCAATAAAAGGAGCCATATCAGCTTTTCCTGCATAATTGGGCGTTCCTGATACGGCACTTGGAGTTGCCAAACCTCCGTATGTTGTTTTACCCATATTCACCGCATAACAAGTACGCCAGCGTGTCCAGTTACCGCTCCCAATTGATGTAGGAAGCGGCTGCCATATTTCGCCTTCAGAAGCGTCGCCAAAAGTTGGACAAAAAGTCATCGGGAGTGCGCCGCGTTGAAACTTGATGCCGCCAAAACTCATGCCGACCGGTTCACCGAAGTCACCACCTTCGGAAACAAACGTATCATAGAGAGCCGATTGTTCCATGAAAGGCAAAATCCGAAGAAGGTACGAAGGATTGAACCAACCCGCGTCCGTTCCACTAAAACCGCTGCGATAACCAAGATCGGAACGCCAAGCTTTAATGTACACGTATAACGGTAACATGCCCGTTGTATCGTGATAATTGTGCATTGCGAGTGAGAGATTTTTCAGGTGATTGGAACATTGCATTCTCCGTGCTGCCTCCCGCGCCGCTTGAATTGCCGGAAGAAGCAGGGCAATTAACAACGCAATAATCGCAATCACTACCAGAAGTTCCACAAGCGTGAAACCACCATATCGAAAGAATATTTTGTTCATAAGTTAAGTCTCCTAAAATAAAAAATGAAGGATATTTTCGTACAAAATAATTAGGAAAAAGCGATAACATTCCGTTCCCGTTTTTTGAAAAAACAGGCCGAAAAGTTATGGTAAAGAAACTGCTTCGCCGTCAGAAACATCAGTCAGCGCAATCAGAATTGCTGCTGTAACCGTATTGGTAATACTCCGCGTTGAACCATCGCCGATGGCAAAGTTACAGACTCCCGGATGATGACTTCCGAATCCGTAGTCGTAAACCGGACCATTCACCGATTCCAACCAATCGTTAGCACCTTTAGCTAACACAACTGTTTCGTGTACTATTCGCGCAGGAGCAAATTCACGACAACTGCTGGCAGCAAGGAGATAAGAGCAATCACCGGAAAGATTCCATTGGGTTCCCGTCCAAGGAGATGATGCGGGACCGTCAAAATCAGTCGATTCAAAACATTTTCCCAAAACATCCGCAGGTTTATGGGCTTCCCCGAAAATCAACTGATTACTGGTGCCATCTTCCCACCAACCGACTTTGTCGGCGGGTTTCCATGTATTACAATCCAAGTAGACAGACCAAACCGGTCGTCTGAACGGACTGTAATAAAGTTCATTGTTGGCAGCACTACTATGCCACTGCCACCAATTGTTCGGATTGGACTGAGTCGATAAATTCCGGCGGTAAATGGGAAAAGCGTAATCCATCTGTGGTCCGGCATGTCCCGAAGCATCGGTATAAAGTGGGCCGCCGGAACGACGCGATGGACAACGGTAAATCGGTACAGAACCAAACGCTTGCTTTTGGGCTAAACTAAGAGTGTTCCACCATGGAGTCGAAAAGAATACATTGAATCCTTTTCGATTGATGTAGGAAGCATTGTCTGCCACATCTTCCGCATTGGTAACTTCATCGTAAAGTGAAGTTTGTTCGATATACGGGTAAAGAAGCGGCCAAAGTGTGGCACTCCGATCACCAGTGTAAGCAGGTGGGAGTCCTTGCCGTGCATCAATAAAATTGTGGACAGCGATTCCCATTTGCTTGAGATGGTTTGTACAGGACATTCGACGCGCCGATTCACGGGCAGCCTGTACGGCGGGCAACAAGAGTGCAATCAAAACTCCGATGATTGCAATGACCACAAGGAGTTCTACGAGGGTAAATCCTATTTTACGGAGTTTCCGTGGTGGGGGGGGGGCCCCCCCCCCCCCCCCCCCCCCAGAAACTAACGCGGTTTGTGTGGGTGGTGGTGGTGTTGTAAGGTTTTGTGTGTGG
>JAITIZ010000662.1 GCA_031279215.1 Planctomycetaceae bacterium | reverse complement strand
GGAATATTTACATCTTTTTTTCTGTGGAAACGATTTTGCGAAAAAATTTTGCACATTCTGTTACGGCAGGAAGATTATTTTCCCAATCATATTCATATTCGATAATAATCGTAATATCTGATTTTTGTACCAACAATTCATGCAGAATTGCTTCTATTTGTCCCTTACCTGTTCCCCAAGGAACATCATGTAAATTATTTTTCGGAGATTCTTCGGTAGAAATATCGTTCAGGTCTTTCAGATGAATCGCAAAAATACGTCCTTTCAACTCCTTTATCGCAACAAACGGATCAATACCACTCCGTATCATGTGTCCTGTGTCAGGACAAAATCCCAACCAAGAAGAACATCCGGCAAGCCGTTGAAGTGTTTCCTTGTAATTCCAATATTTATTAGGTTTGGCGTGGTTATGTAACGTAAATTGGACTTTATATTTTTCTGCCCGTTCCGAAATTTCAATGAGTTTTTCAAAAGGCGGTTCTCCTTGTAAACGTAACAATCCCATCTCTGCGGCAAAATCAAATTCTTCCGCCGTTCCCTGACAACCGCCCAGACTCACTGCCTGTACGTTATTTTCCGACAAAACATTTTTGATACGTTTCCGTTCCTCATTCGTCATTGCTGACGCCCGTTTCTTTTGTCCGGCAAGTTGAATACTGCCTGCAATTTCCGTAAAATAAATTCCAGCCTCACGGATTTTCCGTATTCCAACATCAAGATCAAAAAGCCGAAACGTCCACGTCTGAACCGCAAGAGTTAACCCCGTATCAGAATTTGTACGGGAATTGGTCACAGAATCTGTTGCAAAAATAGGTTCTCTTGAAAGAAACATTCCCGTTCCTAACGAAATCGTTTTCAAAAATGTCCGGCGTTTTATCATTTTTATATTAAAGTGATTGAGATTTTAGTTTAACAAAAGTTTAGCAAAAGTTTAGCAAAACAGTAAATTGGATTATCTTAAACCGATTTTCACCGTTCAATATTGATTCGGCAGACATTCACGGCGTCGGCGAGCGATTCCAATTTGTCATTTTTCTTTGGTGAAAATTCATGGGCGACATATCCTTGAAATTTCGTTTCAGCAATTGCTTTCATGATTGCGGGATAATAGATTTCCTGTGATTCATCCAGGTCTTTTCGACCGGGGCAGCCTGCGGTATGATAATGACCAATGACCTCTTGATTTTTGCGAATCGTGTCGATCAAATTTCCTTCCATAACCTGCATGTGATAAATATCGTACAATAATTTGAAATTTTCACTCCCGACACGCCGGACAACCTCACCCCCCCAAACCGTGTGATCTGCCTGATAATCTTTATGTCCGAAACTGTTTAGTAATTCCATGTGTAATGTTACACCATTTTTTTCCGCAATAGGAATAATCCGTTTGATTCCTTTAACGCAATTTTCCAAACCTTCCTCCTCACTAATTCCTCTACGATTACCGGAAAAACAAATCATATTTTTGACATGGGCTTTACCAGCCAAAGGCAAGAGTTCAGCATAAATTGTTTCCATTTTATCATGATACTCAATATGATTAAAACTTTCACTCATCGATGCTCCGGGCGCACGCGACATCGTAACAATAAGTCCTTGTTTTGTTACGATGTCCCATTCATTGGGATTCACCAGATCAATTCCAACCAATCCTATTTCTTTGCAATGTTTTGCAAAAACATCCAATGGTATAGAACGAAAAGCTCCGTAAGCAACAGATTGTTTAATACTGTCCGGTATTTTTTGTTCCTCTGTAATACCGAAAACACTTCCCAAAAGTAACGGTGTAAACGTTACATTTTTCAAAAGACGGCGGCGTGTAATTGGATTGGTCCTAAATTTTTTGTTCATTTTTTTATTTTGAAACAATATCATAACTTCAGTTATATGTTACGGTATTTGTTGTTTATTGTTATTATTCAAAAGGGTTGTAACGTCCGGGAATAGCAACGGCGTGTTCGTAAGTTCCGTCTTGTCCCGGAAGAATGGGAGCCGGTGTTTCGAATGTTAATTCTTGATCGTAAGGAAAAAGTGTTTTCCCTTTTTCAACAGCTTCATCCCATTTGATTTCCCTACCACTGTATGTTGCCAGCCAACCCATGACAGCGGTCATTGTGGAGGTTGCGGAATGCCAACCGTCGTGAAGTTTATTTCCGTTACGAATTGCTTCGGTCTGATCAATATGTTCCTGAACATAACCGCTTCGGCGGCCATTACGTTTCGGTATTTCCCAGCGGTTACTATTATTCGGTTTCAGCCGGTTGGTTTCTCCTGATCCTTTGGTTCCCTGAACTTTTTCTGTAACACTATTCCAGCAGCCCTGTATCTGACGGCATTGACTGTGCATTATTGTTCCATCGGCAAATTGATATTCAACATAATGATGATCGAACAAATTTCCGCATTCATTATAAGGTACAAAAGGCGTTTTTCTTGCTTGCCGTCCGCCCAAACCGATACAAGAAATCGGATGAGCCAACGGATCACTTTTACCATGAATCCAGTTACCAACATCAATATTGTGACAATGTTGTTCGAGAATGTGATCACCGCTGAGCCAGTTGAAAAAATACCAATCACGAACTTGAAAACGTATTTCCGGTTCACCGTCGCCGCGAACACCGCGAATTTTTGCTCCGGCTCCGTTCCAATAAACACGTGTTGCAATAATATCGCCGATAAGCCCCTGATGAATTTGAGTGATCCATTCTTGATAATTTTTTTCATGCCGCCGTTGAAAACCACCGCAAACAGTGAGTCCTTTTTCTTCGGCAATTTTGTTTGCTTTCATGCTGCGTCGATAACCTTCGGCATCCACACCAAACGGTTTTTCAATAAAAACATGTTTTCCCTTTTCGACGGCATAAAGGTAATGATCGGGATGAAAAGCAGGTGGTGAAACAATTAATACCAAATCCGCCAGATCAACCGCATTTTTGTACGCATTGAATCCGCCGAAAATATGGTCATCCGAAAGATCAAGTTTTCCTTTCGCTCTTTCATCTTTGCGGAGAAGCCCAGCGGCACGGATTGCTGTTTCATGAATGACATCGGCAAGAGCAACCAGTTTTACGTTGTCGCCAACCGTAAAACGGTCAAAAACACTGCCGAGTCCTCGACCGCCGCAACCAATCAAAGCAATTTTGATTTCATCGGAACCAACCGCATGCGCAGCACGGCTAACCGATAAAATATTGAAACTTCCCAAACCGGCAGAAATAACTCCGGCAGTTTTCAAAAACTGACGGCGTGAATTTGTACAAAAATTTGAATGTTTTTGCATAATAAAATAAAGGGTTAAAGTGAATTAATTGTGTTATGATAACAATTGATATTATCACGTACTTTCAAAATAAACAAGATGTTTTTGAACAATAAAAATGTCTTTTTGTTAAAAAATAACATAAAGAGGATATCTGAAAACGTTACGATATATTTATAGTACACTTGGTCAAATAATTACAAAAAAATAAATTTCTTCATTTTACGAAAAATCAAATTGATGATTACCGATAGTCTATTCGAGGAATAAGGAATATTACTTTTCCAGTTGCCAATCGGGAGAATTGGTTCGCATGGATTGGAACATTTTTTCACCAATTTGAATTATGTTGTTTTGTTCCGTCGCTAGATTTTTTGATTCTTCGGGATCGGTTTTAAGATCATACAATTCTATCGGTTTTTTGACTCCATTTCTGACAAATTTCCAATCTTTCCAACGAACCGCCTGAATCGGAATTTTTCCTTCGTGCAATTCCCAATAAAAAATATCACGGTCAGGTTTTCTACCTTCAAGAAGTAGCGGTAAAAGCGATACTCCATCTAATTGGGTTCCATCAGGAATTGTTGTTCCTGAAATTTCAGCAACTGTCGGCAAAATGTCCCAAAAGGCAATCGGAGTTTCCTCAATCTTGCCCGAAGTGATATGTTTCGACCAACGCGCAAGAAATGCTTGCCGGATTCCACCTTCATAGAGTTCTCGTTTATGCCCGCGAAACCCGTTACCGGAGTTGAAAAAATTAAACGTTTCAGAATTAGGAGCCAACGCCGAACCATTATCACCGGCAAAAAAAATAATTGTATTTTCGT